>NZ_CDWWEW010000021.1:0-19871 GCF_977966315.1 Frankia sp. CeRuru1 | reverse complement strand
GTGCGGGGACAGCGGGCCGGGCGCCACGCGGGACCGGTGATCCGGCGGGGGACCCCGGGCAGGCTGGCGAGCTTCGGCAGGTCGGCGAGTCCGGGCAGGTCGGCGAGTCCGGGCAGGTCGGCGAGTCCGGGCAGGTCGGCGGGTCCGCGCTCGGCGAGGATGACGATCAGGCCGGTGGCCGGCCGGCTGACGGTGATCATGATGCGGCCGCTTCCGCCGGGGCAGCTCCCGCCGGGGCGAAGCGGCCCCTGTCCGGCCGGCGGGCCCGTGCCCGGCGCCACCCGCGCCGGACCGCGGGTCTGGCCGCCCTGGCCGCGACACTCGCGGGTCTGGCCGCCCTGAGCGCCTCCGAGGCCGCCGGCGACCTCGGTCCGCAGGCCCCCGGGACGGCCGCCAGTTCCCAGGCGACAGCCGGGGAACCGGGGCCCGGCCCGCACGGCGTGCCACTCACCCCGTCGTCGCGTGACGACGTCCCGGCCCGATCGGGACGTACTCCTGGGCCACCGGGGCTCCCCGCGCCCTCACCCTCTGTCATCGTTCCTCCTGCCGGCCTGTCGTCGGGGCGGCCGATCCCCGGATTCCGGGGCACGGTCGGCCAGCTCATGCAGGCCAAGGCGTTCACCGGCTTCGTCACCGCGCACGACACCCAAATCGTCTTCCTCGACATCTCCACCCTCGCCGAGGGTAACGAAGGGGCCTTCTACCCCGGACCGGACTTTGGGGGGGACAACCGGCCCAACTTCACCCTCTTCGACGCGTGCGGGGCGCTCGGGCCGGGGGAGCCGCCCGGCTTCGAGCCGGGGAAGGAGTGCTTCGGGAGCACGTACCGCCTTGCCGAGATGGCGCACAGCGGTGCTTCCTTCGGCTACGTGCAGGGTTCCTACCGGCTGCGTGGTTATTTCTGGGTCGACCTGGTACCCGGAATGCACCAGGGATTCGTGAACATCAATCTGCGGGCCGTCGACGCCCGGGATCTTCCGCGTTGACGGACCGGTGGTGTTCCGCCGGGTTGGGCCCATTTTTCAGGAAAAAACTAAATAAGGAAGGTTTGTGCATCCGGTGCGGGTCGGGTGCCCGCGGTGTTTGTACGGCCGGGTTCATGGAGACGAAGAGGAGGCAGACTCACGCTCTGGGGGTGCCCGGTGTTCCAAATTCTCTGGATCGTTCTGGCCGGTCTGGTGATCGGTCTTCTGGCCCGTCTGATCGTCCGGGGTCGGCAGAACATCCCACTCTGGCTGACGGTCGGGTTCGGCATCATCGGCGCGCTGGTGGGTAACGTGATCGCGAGCGCGCTCGGCGTGCGCCACACCGGCGGCTTCGACTGGATCCGGCACATCCTGCAGGTTGGTGTCGCGGTCGCGCTGGTCGCGATCGTCTCCCCGATGTGGGCGGCGCGTCGTGGGCAGAGCACCGGCACCCGGCGCACCGCGGGCCGACCCTAGCCCGGTGTGCGCACCAGGCGGTCCGGTGTGCACACCGGGCGGTGATGCGGGGACGCGGCCGGTCAGCGGCCGCGGCTCACCCAGTCGTCGTAGTCGACACCCTCCTCACCGATGGTCGTGTCGTCGCCGTGACCGGTGTGCACGACGGTGTGCGCGGGCAGGGTGAGCAGCCTGGTACGGATCGAGGCCAGGATGGTCGGGAAGTCGGAGTAGGACCGCCCGGTCGCCCCGGGACCCCCGCGGAAGAGCGTGTCGCCGCTGAACAGGACCGGGTCGCCGTTGATCTCCCCGAACAGGCAGATCCCGCCGGGAGAGTGGCCCGGGGTGTGCAGGACGCGCAGCGCGCCACCTTCGGGCAGGCCGATGAGCTGTCCGTCCGCGAGCGCACGGTCGGGCGCCCGGTGCGGATAGATCGCCTTCCACAGCACCACGTCGGCGGGGTGCAGCGCGATGGGCGCCCGGACCAGGTCCGCGAGCTCCGCCGCCGCATTGATGTGGTCGTTATGACCGTGCGTAGCGATGATCGATGTGACCGCGCGGGTGCCGATGGCCGCCGCGATCACCGACGGGTCGTGCGCGGCGTCGATGACCAGTACCTCGTCGTCGTTTCCCACGAGCCAGATGTTGTTGTCGACCGTGAACGACTGACCGTCGAGCGTGAAGTCGCCGCGCGTGATCACCCGATCCACCCGAAGCCCGGTATTGACGATCATTGCGTCCCCTCCTCGACCCGATCGGTCTGCCCGCTGCCCGCTGCGCGTGTCGCGGGTGCCGTCGGACGGCGGTGCACCCGGTGGGGTCGACCGTATCCGGCGGTTCCCGGCTCCGGGTGAGCCCGCCGCCGACGAACCTCGCCAGTGAACAAAGGTTCAGTGAACGATGGTTCAGTAGACGGCGGCCCGGTGAACGACGACTCAGAGGATGACGACGCTGCGCAACACGTCGCCGCGCTGCATCCGGGTGAACGCCTTCTCGACGTCGCCGATCCCGATGGTCTCGGTGACGAAGGCGTCGAGGTCGAGCCGGCCCCGGCGATAGAGGTCGATGAGGATCGGGAAGTCGCGGCTCGGCAGGCTGTCGCCGTACCAGGACGACGACAGGTGACCGCCGCGGCCGAGGACCTCGGCGAGCGGCAGCTCCACGGTCATCGCCGGGTCGGGTACACCCACCAGGACCAGCCGTCCCGCTAGGTCGCGGGCGTCGAAGGCCTGGCGGTAGGTCTCCGGGCGGCCCACCGCCTCAATGACCACATCGGCGCCGAAGCCGTCGGTGAGCGCCCGGATGGCCGCCACCGGATCGCCTGCCGTGGCATTCACGACATCGGTGGCACCGAAGTGTCGGGCCCAGGTGAGCTTTCGGTCGTCGACATCGACCGCGATGATCTTCCGTGCTCCCGCGATCGAGGCGCCGGCGATCGCCGCGTCGCCGACCCCGCCGCAACCGATCACTGCCACCGTCTCACCCCGGGTGACCCTGCCGGTGTTCACGGCGGCACCGAAACCGGCCATCACCCCGCAGCCGATCAGCCCGGCCGCCTCTGGCCGGGCCGCGGGGTCCACCAGCACGCACTGGCCCGCGGCGACCAGGGTCAGCGGCGTGAACGCACCGATGCCCATCGCCGGCGCCAGCGGCGTCCCGTCCGCCAGGGTCATCGAATTTCGCGCGTTGCGGGAGTCGAAGCAATACCAGGCCATGCCGCGCCGACAGGCCCGGCAGGTTCCGCAGGGGGCCCGCCAGGCCAGCACCACGTAGTCACCGGGGGCCAGACCCACCACGCCCTCGCCCACCGATTCGACGGCGCCGGCCGCCTCGTGCCCCAACAGGAACGG
This sequence comes from Frankia sp. CeRuru1, assembly GCF_977966315.1. NCBI lineage: Bacteria > Bacillati > Actinomycetota > Actinomycetes > Frankiales > Frankiaceae > Frankia > Frankia sp. CeRuru1. Next base: position 16,600 of record NZ_CDWWEW010000021.1, on the reverse strand, counting down.
ATAGTCGTCGTTGATCGCGCCCTCGCGGTAGTGCAGGTCGGTATGGCATACGCCGCAGGCGCGCACCCGTACCCGTGCCTCGCCCGGACCCGGATCTGGAACAACGATCTGCTCCAGCGAGACCGCGGCGCCCTTCTCCCGGGCCACCACCGCTTCCACCGTCTGCGCGCCCATCTCGGATCCCTTCTCCTCGAGTCTCCTCGAGCACCGGTCGGAGAGATGAATCCCTCGTCGAACCGGAGCGGTCACCCCGGTGTCTGACTTTCCTACCTCCGTTGGTGAGGTCCGTCCAACGTGGTCACGCCGCTCATGGTGCGACACGCCGCTTTACGGCCACCCGGCGCCACCGAGAACGGGTCGGTGTCGGTACGCTCCTACCGGTCCGTTTCTGCTCTTTGTAGAAGGAGCAACCCCTCAGTGGTCCGTTTCACCGACACGTCGTCCGTCGCCTCACCGACCCGCCGCTTCTACGGGGAGGTGACGGTCGGTGATCCCCGCCTGTCCGAGGACGGGCGGCTCGAGGCCGGCGGTGAGAGTGTCGATGCGGGGGTGGGCGAGCCCGGGCCCACCGGGCGGCCGCTGCCGTCGTTTCCCGTCCCGCCCCCGCTGGCGTCGCATGGTCCCGCCTGGATCGTCGCGATGTGCAACCAGAAGGGCGGGGTCGGCAAGACCACCAGCACGATCAACCTGGGTGCCGCGCTCGCGGAGTACGGCCGGCGGGTACTCCTCGTCGACTTCGATCCTCAGGGTGCGCTGTCGGTCGGGCTCGGCGTCAACCCGATGCAGTTCGACCTGACGGTGCACGACCTCCTGCTGGGCGGGGACGCCGACGTCCGCGAGGTGATCGTCGAGACCCAGGTCGACGGGCTCGACCTGCTGCCGAGCAACATCGACCTGTCCGCCGCGGAGGTGCTGCTGGTCACCGAGGTCGGCCGCGAGCACAGCCTCGCCCGCGCGCTGGCGCCGATCCTCGACGAGTACGACGTCATCCTCGTCGACTGCCAGCCCTCGCTCGGCCTGCTGACCGTGAACGCGCTGACGGCGGCGGACGCCGTCATCGTCCCGCTGGAATGCGAGTACTTCGCGCTGCGGGGAGTGGCGCTGCTGTTGCAGACCATTGACAAGGTGCGCGAGCGGCTCAACTCACGCCTGGAGCTCGCCGGTATTCTGGCGACCATGTACGACGCCCGCACCCTGCATGCCCGGGAGGTGCTGGCCCGGGTCGTCGAACGGTTCCCGGACGAGGTGTTCCACACTGTGATCAACAGGACGGTTCGGTTCCCGGAGACCACGGTGGCCGGCGAGCCGATCACCACCTACGCCCCGACGTCGGTGGGGGCTGCCGGCTACCGGCGACTCGCCCGGGAACTGATGGTCCGGCACGACACGCCGCCGGCCGTCGGCTGAACCGAGACAACGGGGCGATCGGGGCGAAAAGGTAGCGACGTGCTGTTCCACCTTGCCGAACCCGCGGCGCTTCTCGGGATCCTCCTCGCCTTCCTCATCGGGATCTTCGCCCACGACGCCGCCCAGGTGCTCGTGGCCTGGCTGGTCCGTGACCCGACCCCGATGCGCTCGGGGCGGCTGACGACGGGCCTGAAGGACCGGCTCAGCCCGTTCAGCGGAGTCGCTGTCTTCGTCGTCGGCTACGGCTGGGCCGAGTCGGTGCCCATGAACGACGTGTGGCGGCGGCGCCGGTTCCAGGTGGCCGCCGCCGTCCTGGCCGGACCGCTGGCGTATCTCCTGCTCGCCCTGGCAACCCTGGCGGTGTTCCAGCCGCTCGGCGAGCCGGGGCTGGTGCGGCTCGGTGACCGCGTCACCGAGGTGACGGTGCCGAACAGCTTCGGTGCCGAGCTCGCGTTGTGGATGGCCGTCACGTTCGGGTCGATGTTCATCGTCAGCCTGATCCCGGTCCCCCCGACAGACGCCGGGCGGCTGCTGTTCCTGCTCGGCCCGACCACGGCCGGCTGGCGCAAAGCCCGGTACCAGTTAGCCGAGCGCAACATCGGGTTGGGCATCCTGCTGGCGTTGTTGCTGCTGCCGGTGCTGTTCGTCGGATTCCCCTCGGTCATCGGCCAGCTCATCGGCCCGTTGCTGCGGGGACTCGCCTCGCTGATAGGCCTCAACCTGGGGTGATGATGATCACGCCGACGCCGCCGGGGCGTAGCGTGGCGCCATGACCCGGTCTCGAGCCGCTCCGGCCGCTCCGGCCGACCAGGGCGACCAGGCCGACCAGGCCGACGGGAGGGCCGCCCCGCGTACCGGCGTGCCGACGGGTCGTGGTGGGCGCACGGAGACCTTCGTCGTCGAACTCGACAACTTCACCGGCCCCTTCGACCTACTGCTCTCGCTCATCGCCAAGCATCGCCTCGACGTGACCGAGGTCGCGCTCTCCCAGGTCACCGACGAGTTTGTCGCGCACATCCGGCGGCTGGGGGACCAGTTCGACCTCGGCCAGGCCACCGAGTTCCTGGTGATCGCGGCGACCCTGCTCGACCTGAAGGCGGCCCGGCTGCTGCCGGGTGCCCTGTCCGAGGACGAGTCGGCGGACCTGGCCCTGCTGGAGGCCCGCGACCTGCTTTTCGCCCGGCTACTGCAGTACAAGGCGTACAAGGAGGCTGCGGCGCTCTTCGCCGGCCTTATGGCCCTGGAGGCGCGCCATACCCCCCGGGCGGTACCCCTGGAGCCCCGTTACGCCGCCGCGCTGCCGGAGGTCCAGATTGGCATCGGCCCGACGGAGCTCGCGGCGCTCGCGGCCCGGCTGCGTGAGCCGCCGCTGCCGCCGCTGGTCGCGACCGATCACGTGCACCTGCCCCGGATCAGCGTGCGGGAGCATATGCTCGCCGTCATCGCGATGCTGCGCGAGGTGGGCACCGCGACCTTCGGGATGCTGTGCGTCGGCTGCCGGCAGACCATCGAGGTGGTGGCCCGGTTCCTGGCGCTGCTGGAGCTCTTCCGCGAGGGCCGGATCTCCTTCGACCAGCAGGTCCCGCTCGGTGAGCTGACGGTGCGCTGGATCGCCCTGGATCCGGCGGTCGAGGCCGACGCCCCGCCGATCGGCCACGGGCTGTTCGGATCTGATCGGTACGGTGGGGACGCGGAGGAGGAGTCGCGGGAGGTGGCGTCGTGACTGGGACTGCCGGGACTGCCGGGACTGCCGGGGAGGCCCGGCCGCCGCTGGGTGCGTTGCTTGAGGCGGTCCTCATGGTCGCGGAGAAGCCGGTCGGCGTCGCGGAGCTCGCGACCGGCCTCGGCGCCCCGGCGCTGGAGGTCGAGCGGCTGCTCGCGCAGCTCGCCGAGCAGTATGCCCACGACGGCTGCGGCTTCCGGCTGCGGCACACCGGTGGCGGCTGGCGCTTCTACACTGCGGACGAGTGCGCCCCCTGGGTCGAGCGCTTCGTGCTCGCCGGCCAGTCGGCCCGGCTGTCGCAGGCTGCGCTGGAGACCCTGGCCGTCGTCGCCTACCAGCAGCCGGTGAGCCGGGGGCGGATCTCGGCGGTGCGGGGTGTCTCCGCCGACGGAGTCATCCGCACCCTCACCGCCCGCGGCCTGGTCGAGGAGGTAGGGCACGATCCGGAGACCGGCGCGATCCTCTACGGCACCACCGACTACTTTCTCGAACGGATGGGGCTGCGCGGGCTCGACGAACTGCCGCCGCTCGCCCCCCTGCTGCCCGGTCTCGATGAGATTGATGACATTGTTACGTCATGAGCACCAGGTTCCCGTCATGAGTACCGGTGACCGCCCGGACGAGCCCCAGGACCAGGGCATCCGGCTGCAGAAGGTGCTGGCCGCCGCCGGGGTGGGCTCCCGCCGGCACAGCGAGGAGTTGATCGCTGCCGGTCGGGTCCGGGTGGATGGCACCGTGGTGCGCGAGCAGGGCCGCCGGGTCGATCCCGAAACCGCCCTCATCGAGGTCGACGGTGAGCGGATCGTCACCAGGGCGGGCCTGGTCCACTTGGCGTTGAACAAGCCGCGCGGGGTGCTCTCGGCGATGTCGGACGACCGGGGCCGGCCGACGATCGCGGATCTGCTCATGGAGTTCGGCGGCGGGCTGTTCCACGTTGGCCGGCTCGACGCCGACAGCGAGGGGCTGCTGCTCGTCACCAACGACGGGGAGCTCGCGCACCGGCTCACCCATCCCTCGTTCGCCGTCCCCAAGACCTACCTCGTCGAGGTGTCCGGTCCGCTGCGCCGCGACGTCCTGCGCCAGCTGCGCGCGGAGGTCGAACTCGACGACGGCCCGGTGCGCGCGGACTCGGCGCGCGTCGTCGACAACGCGAACGGACGGGTGATGGTCGAGGTCGTTGTGCACGAAGGGCGCAAGCACGTCGTCCGCCGGATGATGGACGCCGTCGGCCACCCGGTGCATCGGCTGGTGCGCACCCGGTTCGGGGCGGTGTCGCTGGGAACCCTGCGCGCCGGGCGGGCCCGTCACCTCACCCGTCACGAGATCGGCACCCTGTATCACGGCGTCGGTCTCTAGGCTCGAGGCTTTAGGCTCAAGGCCATGGTCGGGTCGGGATGGGATGTCGCATGCCTTCCGCGCCTGCGCCGGGTCGGGGTCGTCGGCACGGGCCTGATCGGGACCAGTATCGGTCTCGCGCTGTCGGCAAGGGGCATCGAGGTCCTGCTCCGCGACGTGGACGAGGCACAGGTTGCGCTTGCCGAGAAGATGGGTGCCGGGCGGCCGTGGGCGGGGGAGCGGGTCGATCATGCGGTCGTCGCCACCCCGCTGCCGAGTGTCGCGGCCCAGGTACGCGCCCTGGCCCGCTCCGGCCTCGCGGACACGATCAGCGACGCCGGCAGCGTCAAGGTCCGACCGTTGGTCGAGGGAGTCCAGCTCGGCTGCGACCTCACGACGTGGTGCCCAGCCCACCCCATCGCCGGCCGGGAACGGCACGGGGCCGTCTCCGCCCGGGCGGACCTGTTCGCCGAGCGGGTCTGGGCGGTCTGTCCCGTCCCGCACACCGGGTCGGCCGCGGTGCACGCCACGGTGGCGCTGGCGTTCGCCTGCGGGGCTACGCCGGTGCGGACCACCCCGCAGCGTCACGACGCGGCGATGGCGTCGGTCTCCCACGTGCCCCAGATCGTCGCGAGCGCGCTCGCGGGGGTGCTCGTCGGGCTGCCGGAACGGGACGTGCCCTTCGTCGGGCAGGGGTTCCGCGACACCACCCGGCTCGCCGACAGCGACGCCGAGCTGTGGTCGGGGATCATCGAGGGTAACCGCGGCCCGATCGCCGAGCGGGTGCGTTCCCTCGGCGCCCAGCTCACCGCGCTCGCCGGCGTCCTCGACACCGGTTCCGGTGACGAGGTCACCGCCGCGGTCTCCCGGCTCATGCGGTGCGGCCAGGCCGGCCGTGCGCTGCTTCCGCGCAAGCCCGGCGCCCCGGCGCAGTCCTGGGGCTGGGTGGGGGTCGTGCTCGATGACCGGCCTGGCCAGCTCGCCGCGCTCGTCGGCTTCATCAGCCAGTGGCAGATCAACATCGAGGATGTCGGGCCCTTCGAGCACAGCCTCGACGCACCCGCCGGCATCGTCGAGCTCGCGGTGGACCCGACGGCCGCGGACGAGCTCGTCGACCGGTTGACGCTCAACGGCTGGACGGCATACCGGCGATCCTGATGCCGTACCGAGTAGCCTGATCCGGGTTGCACATGTCGGCATCCGCGGGGGCGCGATCCGACAACTTTATTATGTGACCGGGACGGAGGAATCGGGTGAAGCCCGACCACGGGTCTGCGCTGTCGGCAGGAAGCATGGTCACCGACAGCCGGGAGGGAACGTCTGCGCCGCTCGGGTCCGAGGGAGATGGTCCCGCGGTCCACGAAGGCGGGGCCGAGGGTCTGATCGTGGCGGTCGACGGTCCCGGAGGGTCGGGGAAGAGCACCGTGGCCCGCGAGATCGCCCGCCGTCTCGGCCTGCGGTACCTCGACACCGGGGCGATGTACCGCGCAGTCACCCAGCTCGCGCTGGAACGGCGGATCGACATCGAGGACCCGGCGGCGGTCGCGGAGCTGGCCGAGCGGGCGGTGATCTCGGTCGGTACGGACCCGGACGAACCCTCGATCGCCATCGACGGTGTCGGGGTGGACGCCCAGATCCGCACCCGCGCGGTGACCAACGCGGTCAGTGCGATCGCGGCGGTGCCGGCGGTGCGGGCGTTGCTCGTCACTCAACAGCGTCAGGTGATCGCCGCCGCGTTGCCGGCCGGCGGCATCGTCGTGGAGGGTCGCGACATCGGCTCGGTCGTGGCGCCGGGCGCCCAGATCAAGGTCTTCCTCACCGCCTCGACCGAGGTCCGTGCGCTGCGTCGCTCCCGCCAGCTCGGGGAGAAGGGCGTTGACGACGTCGCCCGGACCCTCGCCGAACTCGACCGGCGCGACGCGCTCGACAGCAACCGGGCGGCGGACCCGCTGGCTATCCCGCCCGACGCGATGGTTCTGGACTCGACGGCCCGGGCGGTGCCCGAAGTCGTCGACGAGGTGCTTCGGCGTTGCGAGCAGCTGCCGAACCGGATGAGATGACCACGTCGAACCCCCGCGCTGAGGCTCCCCGCGCTGAGGCCGCTCGGCCGGGCGACGGTGCCGGCGAACGTGCCGCGGAGGCGGCCGGGCGGGCCGCCCGGGTCGCGCGTGGACCGGTCCACCGGGGTGCCGCGTCACCGGTCTACAACGACCTCCCGCACCGCGTCCTCAAGCCCGGGGTCCGCTGGTTCCTCAACCGGGTGGTCATGCAGATCAGCCTGGAGGGGCTCGAGAACGTCCCCTTCGACGAACCGTTGATCTTCGCTGGGAACCACAGCAGTTGGCTGGATGGCCCGTTGGTGGTGATCGAGTCCCCGCGGACCGTGCGCTGCCTGAGCAAGATCGAGATGTACCGGGGGGTGCTCGGCCGGGCGCTGCTGTTCAGCGGTCAGATTCCGATCGATCGTGATCGGGCCGACCGGGAGGCCCTGCACACCGCACTGGACGAGCTCTCCCGCGGCGGGGCGATCGGGTTGTTCCCCGAGGGCACCCGGGGCAGCGGGGAGATGGCGGCGGTCCAGCACGGCATCGCCTACCTCGCGGTGCACGGCCGCTGCCGCGTCCTACCGGTGGCCTGCATCAACACCGGTGCCGCCCTGCCCCGGGGGGCGCGCTGGCCGCGCCGGTCGGTGCCGATCCGGGTGGTCTTCGGTGCGCCGTTCGCGGTGGAGGTGCCGGCGAACCCACGTTCGCGCAAGGCGCTGGCCGCCGTCGCGGAGGACATCCGGGTGCGCCTGCTCGACCATCTGGCGACCGTCCGGGCCGGAAAGGCCTGCGGTGAGGCCGGCGGGACCGGCGGGGCTGACCGGGCCGGCTCCGGGTAACCTGAGCAAGATCGCTGCTCGCTCCGGACGGGCGGGTGAGAGCCCCCGGCGATCCGACCACGTTCGAGTGCCCGGCGCCGAGCCCGGGAATCACAGGCGATCCCGTCCCACGATGACAGTTGGCAGTGACAGTGATGAGCGGACAAGACCTATCAACGGACCTCGGCGCGGCCGGGTTCGACCGGTTCGCCGACGGTGGCTTCGGCGATGACGTCGGTGGCCTCGGCGATGACGTCGGTGGCCCCGACGGGTTCGTCGGCGAGCTCGACGGCGAGTTCGCGAGCCCCGGGGCCGGTCAACCGGTGGTGGCCGTCGTGGGGCGACCCAACGTGGGCAAGTCGACGTTGGTCAACCGCGTCCTCGGCCGGCGCGCCGCGGTCGTCGAGGACGTCCCCGGGGTGACCCGTGATCGCATCGCCTACGACGCGGTCTGGAGCGGGCGGCGGTTCACCCTCGTCGACACCGGCGGCTGGGAACCCGACGCGACGGGGCTGGCCGCCCAGGTCTCCGAGCAGGCCCGCGCGGCGCTCGACACCGCCGATGCGGTGCTGTTCATCGTGGACGTCGTCACCGGCGCCACCGACGCCGACGAGGCGGTCGCCCGGGTGCTGCGCCGCTGCGGGCTGCCAGTGATCCTGGTGGCGAACAAGGTCGACGACGTACGATTCGAGGCTGATGCGGCGGCGCTGTGGAGCCTCGGGCTCGGCGAGCCGCACCCGGTCTCGGCCCTGCACGGCCGGGGCAGCGGAGACCTGCTCGACGCCGTGCTCGCCGCGTTGCCCGAGGCGCCGCGCGAGATCCTCACCGAGTCCGACGGCCCCCGGCGGGTCGCGCTGATCGGCCGGCCCAACGTCGGCAAGTCGAGTCTGCTGAACAAGATCGCCGGCAGCCGGCGGTCGTTGGTGCACGACGTCGCCGGCACCACCCGGGACCCGGTCGACGAGCTGGTGACGGTCGGCGGCGAGGAGTGGATGTTCATCGACACCGCCGGGCTGCGCCGTCGCGTCCGGGAGGCCTCCGGCGCCGAGTACTACTCGTCGCTGCGCACCGCCTCGGCCCTGGAAGCCGCCGAGGTCGCCATCGTCCTGCTCGCCGCGGACGAGCCGGTGACCGAGCAGGACCAGCGGGTCATCTCGATGGTCGTCGACGCGGGACGGGCCCTCGTCCTCGCCTTCAACAAGTGGGACTTGGTGGACACCGACCGCCGGCTCACCCTGGAACGGGAGATCGTCCGCGACCTCGGCCGGGTCGCGTGGGCGCCGCGGGTGAACGTCTCGGCCCGTACCGGGCGTGCGACCGACCGGCTCGCCCCCGCGCTGCGCACCGCGCTGGAATCCTGGGGTACCCGGATCCCGACCGGCCGGCTGAACACCTGGCTGGGTGAGGTCGTCGCCGCGACCCCGCCGCCAGCGCGTGGAGGGCGGGTTCCGAAGGTTCTGTTCGCGACCCAGGCCGGAGTGCGCCCGCCGCGGTTCGTGGTGTTCACGACGGGTTTTCTGGAGTCGTCCTACCGCCGGTTCCTGGAACGCCGGCTCCGGGAGGACTTCGGCTTCGCCGGTTCGCCCATCTCGATCTCGGTGCGGGTGCGTGAACGCGGCGACCGCAGGGGCGGCGGCTGACGGTTGGACCGGGTTCCGGCCGCCAGCCGGGCGGGTTTTCCGGACCGGCCGGACGGCCGGGACGGCGTGACGGCGGCTTACGACGAAAAAACCCGTTGAGCAGGCTCACAAGCCTGACCAACGGGTTTTACCACCTCTGTCGGGACGACAGGATTTGAACCTGCGACCCCCAGACCCCCAGAGTGGTGGTTGATCATTAACGGACGCCTTCGTTAGCAGGGTCAGCGGCTCCGGTTCCCCTTACGATACAGCGGCTTTCGGCCGTCAACGACATTGATCAGCAGTGATCGCCATCCGTGATCAACAGTCGTTGTTTGAGCAGTCCCCCCATGGCTCCCCCATGAAAGAGGGCGGTGCGGGACGGCGCTGCGCGTGTCCCGCTGGCCGGCGGCTCCGGGCGTCGACCGCGGGCGCACCTCTCGGTTGATCTATCGATCCCTGGCGACACACTTCCGTTCTGGGCTTCCAGATCTGTCGATATCTAGCGTTAGACTGTCGTAAAGTGTCGATAGGGCGCTGTGAGTCGATAGCGAGGAGGCGCCATGACGACTGACGGTCAGTTGGACCAGACCCCGTGCCAGTACCTGGTGTGGGGTGGCGACAGCGCGATTGACGGGCGGGCGTGATGGGCCGCGGCACCTTCCCGATCGGCCCGGAAGGCGCGACGGCCCGCAAGGGCCAGCTCGCCGTGATGGTCACTCGCAAAACATCGATGGCCGCGTCCGGCCCGGGGTCGTCGTGGACCGATGCGACGCTCATCCGCATTGAGTCCGCGACCCGCGACGGCCGGGAGATCCGGCGGTACAGCGACATCACCCGAGGCGACGACCAGCCCACCCTCGGAGTGCGGTGGGCAACCGGGCTCCAGGCGATCGTCGACGCCTCCCATCTCGACCCGGAGAAGGTCGTCGAGATCGCCCGCGCTCACACCTACCCGGGCCACCCGGATCAGCCGGCCCCTTGGGGGTCACTGGAGGAGGCGCGCGAGGCACTGCGCCCCGCGCGCCGGAAGGTCGATACGTGATGACCGTACGCCTGACCCTCACCCCGGCGGTCGTCGCCGCCGATCCCGACCTCTACATCCCGCACGATGGCCGATACCACAAGCTTGCGTACGCCACAAGCTGCCCGCACGGCTATCGGCTCACCGATTCCTGCCCGGGGTGCGACCACGACGCCGAGGAGGCTGACGAGTGACGCTCAACCTGGACACCCGCATGACCGTTCGGCGCTGGACGCACGCCGGTCACGCCCTGTTTCTCGACCGCGTTCGATTGGCATCCGGCATGGGCGTAGCCGGCTACGAAGTCATCTACCGCCCCGACCCATTCGCCCGCATGCCGCAGTACGTGACGCGGCAAGAGGTTCTGGCGAGCGAACAAGATCGCGACGAGGCCGTCCGGATCGCCGAGAAGGCCGTCGACGAACGTCAGGATCTGACGCCGCCAGATCCTGACGCGACCGAACGGTGGCGCCGGGGGCTTGACCGCGAGGCCGGGATCACAGGCTTCCTTGGCCACGAGGAGCTCGCAGCCCTCGACGTCGTGCCGTTGCGGCTCGATCTGCACCGTCCGCCGCTGCCGGATGACGGGCTCCAGATCGACCGTGACGACGACGGGACCTGGCGGACGTTCCAGATCCGCTACCCGACTTCGACGCTGACCCCCGGCCACGTGACCAACATCGAGGCGTACTGGGCCACGCACGCCCTGCGCGAGGTCGCGCAATGGTCCACCACTATCGACATCCGGATCAAGGACGACCGCCCCGAGGTCTCATACGCCGAGACCGACCGGGCGATTCTTGTCGGAAGCGTTGACGCCGTCGACAAGCGGTTCGCGCAGTGGCGTAGCGGTCCCGAAGGGATGGCCCCCGAGCGGGTCGAGTCCGTGCGGGGCGTGAACGGGCTGGTCATCGCCCGCAAGGGGCGTGACTGGAGCCTCAACGTCGAGGCGAGCGGCTGGAGCCTGACGGGCTACAGCATCCGCTTGATGGCCAAGGCCCGTGCCGCAGCAAAGGTACTCGCCACGATGGCGGACTGGGCAAACCTGCCCCTGTACGCCATCCGGACCTTCCCCCTGTTCCGGCAAGAGATCGACCTCGTGCGCTATGAGGCGATCGACATGCCCGACCTGGCCAAGCGGGTCCAAGACCAGATCAGCCGGGCCCGCGCGAAGGCGGCGGCATGAGCACCGTCGATGGCGCGGCCCCTTGCGGGAAATGTGCCTGCTCGCCGTTCGACCACGAACCAATCGAGGTCGACGACTCAATCCGATTCGCGGGCGCCTGTATGGGCGGGCAATGCGACTGCCCCGAGTACGTGCAGGGCGAGATCCCGCTCGCGTGCTGCACCGGGTGCGGACGCTACGGCATTCCGCACGCCCACAACGGCATCCGGTTCGACGGACTCACTTCCTACGAAGGAGAACGACTCTGCCCCTGGTGCATCAGGGAGTTCGACGAGCGAAAGCGCGAGGAGCGGGCCGGGTTCGGCGCCGGCCTCGATGAAAATCTGATGTTCGAGGACGAACGGCGGATGTGGGACGCGGATGTGGGACTGCGAAGCCAAAGGCGATTGGCGGAATTGGTGGGCACAGAAGAAGCAGATCCGATCCGAGGGGTCTCATGACGGACATTGAGCCGCGATTCCTGGAGCATCGGGAGCGCGATCCATGGCGGGGCTACAAGGCGTACGTCTGCATCGGCGGAGCCGACAGGGACTGTCTCAACGGCGAGACCGAGCGGTACAGCGTCTACGGCGTTCGTGGCGACCAGATCCTCGTCGAACGCGAGTCGACCATTCTCCGCAATGGATCCATACGCGGGTGGAGGTCCTTTGTAGACCGTGACGGTCCCTACTACTGGAGGCCGCGAGAGGATTTCTCCTACGTCGCGGTTCCGCCTTTTGATGATGAAGCCAACGAGCGGCGACTCGCTGAACTTCGCGTCCGTTTCAACTGGCAAGACGTCTGATGACCGACCACTGCGCCGCTCCCTGCGACACCTGCGGCGCGACCGTCTCCGACCACAAGAGGGTCTGGTTCGACGAGCCAGGCTACTGGGCGACCGACCCCCACACCTACGGACTCGTCTACGTCGAACCAAACGCCATCGGCTGCACCCGGTTCACACCCCCAGGAGATCCCTCATGACCGCAGCGGTACATGCCGCCCTGGACGCGGTACGCCGCGTCGCCGATGGACTAGATGCCGGCCGGTACCGGACCAAGGCGGGCCGCCTGGACGTCCACGCCGTCTGGCGCGAGCTGTACCCCACGGGGTTGGAGTTCGGCCCCGAGAGCTCCAAGGCGACCAGGCTGGTGTTCGGCACCTGGTCCCGCATCGCCGACGTGAACAACCTGTCGGGATACGCCCATCGGCACTACCCGAACAATCCAGCGGACCTCGTGACCCATCTGCGTGGGATGGAACTCGTCCTGGATCTACACGCCCGCATCGGGCGTGACCTGCTCGCCGAGGCGCTCGACCGGGCCAAACGTGTCAAGCAGCAGGCCGGGTCCCGCGCGATCAACGCCGGCCTGGCCGCGGACCGCAGGGTGCGGGAGGTGCAGGACGCCCTCGACCGTGTCCTCAGCGAGCTACTCCGCCGGGGTATCGCCACCGACCTCGTCCCCGACTCGTGGCGCTCGTCGCGCCCCGAGCTGGTCGCGGAGGCCGAGATGCGCGCCGGCTGGCCCGAGAACATCGCCCTCGCGGCACGCTGCCGAGAACTGGAGGAGGCGCTGTATCGCGCCCAGTACCGCGAGGGCGAGGCGCACCAGCGCCGAATCGATGCCGATCAGTCCCGCGACCAGTGGATCGCCATCGCGATCGGCCTCGGGTACGAGTGGGGCAGCGGCCGAGGGTCGGGGCTCATGGATGCCGTCTCACCCGAACTGCTCGCCGAGCGGTCCCGGGAGCGCGGCGCCGAGCGCGCGGCGATGGCCGAGCGGGAGGCCCGCAAGGACCCCGAGGAAGAGATCAACACCTGGCGCAGCCGCGCCACCGCGCTCGCCCGCGTCGTCCGACGCCTTCCCCGGCTCCCCGCGCGGCCGTCAAAGCTGTCCAGTGGAGAGATCGGCGGTCTGGCCTGGGCGATAAATCCCCGGCAGACGGACTTCCCCGTCACCCAGGGCGAACCAGTCGCCCTCCCAGCCGCCGTCGTTGGCGAGGTCTGCCGGCGCCACATCGAGAACGTCGCGGATCTGCATGCCTTGCACGCGCGAGTCATCGGCAAGACCTTCGACGCGGACCGCTTTCGCGAGCGCGCGCTCGAATCCTTGGGGGTCGGCGAGAAGCCGGTGGCGACGGACGGTGCGGCATGACTGGCCTCCCGGTCGTACTCGGTGGCCCGTCCGAGCCGGTTGTCACGGTCCGGGCCGACGACGTCCAAAGGAACCGTCCACGCGGACGGCTGGGCCTGGTGGATCCAGGAGGCGGCCCGGTGACGGCTGTCACCGGGCCGATCCGGGACGTACCACGCGAGGTGGAGGGCTGCCGGGTCGCAGGTGCGGTTGTCCTGCGGCATGCCCCCGAGGGGTGTCCGACCTGCGTCGCGATCCTGGACCGCTCGGGCCATGGGGAGACGGGGGAGGAGCAGTATCTGGGCCGCCTGCACCCCTACGTCGTACTGGCCCTGGATGTCCGGACCGGGCAGACCCGCGACCGGGTCACCCGCACCTTTCCGAACGAAGCCGTCGAGGCCGCATGGACGCTCACCTTCACCTACGGCGGCACCGACCAGGCCGCGATGGCGTTCCTGCCGGCCGAGCGGGACCGGCGGGTGACCCGGTGAGCGGAATTATCTGGCCCGACCCTGCCTCGGCTCCGGACCGCGATCCGTGCCCGGGTTGCCCGGCGGGCGAACAGGTCGGCGGCGGCACCTGTTATACCCACCGCGCACGGGACACCATGGGCGCTGGGCCTATTGACGATGACTACGGGACACCGATTCCCAGTACCGGTGTGGACCTCGTCATCGAATGGATCATGGGTAGATCGCCTCGGGGTAGATCCTCATGAGCGCCCCCGCGCGTACCGAGACCGCCCCAAGCGAAGCCGACCGCCTCGGCCGGTGGGGCGACGCCTGGCGCATCCAGCGCCGCATGGCCGGCGGGTGCCGCTACTGCGGCAACGGCGGCCCGGGCGGAGACCACCGGCTCACGACCTGTCGCGCCTGTGGGATGCGGGTATACCTCTACCCGAGCGAGTGCCCGATCTGTTTTGTCGGACTACTGGACGGCGTGGCCTATGCGCTCGGCTCCAGGCCGATCTGCGGGTACGCAAAGTGCGTCCAGGTGGCCGTGGCGAAGGCCCCGCGCGTGCGCTTCGTGCGACCGAAGGAGCTACTGGCCGGCGAGCGCGTAAGCCTGGGGGAGATCATTCGTAGGCGGGCCGAGCGAGCCCGAATGACCGGGCGGTCCGAGCCGAGGATCCCGAGTTACTGGGTGTGGGTGCCGGGGGTGAGCTCGTGAACGCGCCCGGATACACCGAGGCCGGAGTGTCGAACTTCCTGACACCCGAGCACATGGAGCGGCTTGGCCGTGGTGGGGCGGGGCGGTACGTCTACGAGCCGGACCGCGGCGGCCGCATCCCGGCCGAGTTGCGGCGGTGGGCGAAATGACGCTCAAAGAGGGGATCGCGCCTGGCGCCGACCCCGACCTCGGCGACTACGACCTCATCCTGGCGAACTCCAGCGCGGGCAAGGACTCGCAGGCCACGCTGGACGTAGTCGCCCAGGCCGCCCGCGAGGCCGGGGCCACGGACAGGGTGATCGTGGTTCACGCTGACCTTGGCCGCATGGAGTGGCCCGGGACGCGGGAGCTCGCGGCTGAGCACGCCGCCCACTACGGACTGCCGATCCGGATTGTCCGCCGCGAGATCGTCGACGCATCTACGGGCGAGCGGCGACCGCAGGATCTCCTGGAGCAGATCGAGGGAAGGCGCCGGTGGCCGGATGCCGCCCGCCGTTACTGCACCTCCGACCACAAGCGGGCACCGGCCTACCGGCTCATGACCGCGCTGGTTCGCGAGTGCCAGCACTTCGGACGCCCGGTGCGCATCCTGAACGTCTTCGGGTTCCGCGCCGAGGAGTCCCCGGCGCGTGCGAGTAGGAGCCCGTACCGGCACGACTCCCGTGCGTCGAATGGCCGCCGGCATGTCGACGAGTGGCTGCCGATCCACGGCTGGACGACGGCCCAGGTGTGGCGGCGGATCGCGGCGGCCGGCACCCGGCCCACCCCGCGTACGCCGCGGGGATGCCTCGGCTGTCCTGCCGTTTCTGCGTCCTCGCCTCCCGTTCGGCGCTTGTTCGTTCGGCGCAGCTCAACCCCGAACTGGCCCGCGAGTACGCGGAGGTCGAGGCGCGCATCGGCCACACCTTCCGCCGCGACCTGTCCATGGCCGAGATCGTCACCCAAGCCCGGTCGCATCCGGGCCTCAGAAAGGAGCACGCGACATGACGGTGACCACCATCGAGCCCGGCAATGTCGCCGGAGGCGGGGGGCGCACACCCCGGCATCTACCGCCTCGGGTTGATCCTCATGCGCCAGCGAGCCGAGCTGGCGGGCAAGCGCACCCCATGCGAACGGGGGCCACGAGAAAGCAGTACACGACAGAAGGAGACGAGATGACCCAGGAGACCCAGGAAGGCGAGTTCTGGAAGGCGGATGTCGCCTGTAAGACCGCCCATGCCCGGATGTGGGCAACCGGGCAATACCTGGGCGATGACCATCCGACCATGAGGCAGGTGTTCGGGCTCGGCGACGAGTGCCGCACGCGCGTCGCCGAACTGGAGGACCGTTCCCGCGGCATGGAGCGGGTCTTCACCCTCGAAGACCTCGTCGGGATCGTCGAGGCCACCGAGGGGCAGGAGCCCTGCCGCGAGATCGCCGACGCCGCCCGCGCAGCCTCCGCGCTGCGGGTGCTCAACACCGACGTCTACCTGCGGGACGAGGAGGACCTCCAGCCGGGAGTCGAGCTGCGCGAAGTCGGCGTCTACGCCGATGAGGCGGCCTGACCAGCTCATCCATCCGCCATACAACAAAAGAGATCATCCATGGCCGGAGACACGATCATCACCATCATCGGAAACCTGGCGACCGACCCCGAGGTTCGGTTCACCCCGAACGGTGCCGCGGTCGCCAGCTTCACCGTCGCCTCCACCCCCCGCGTGCTGGACCGGCAGACGAACGAGTGGCGCGACGGCGAGGCGCTGTTCCTGCGCTGTTCCATCTGGCGGCAGCCCGCCGAACACGTCGCCGAGTCCCTGTCCAAGGGCGCTCGGGTCATCGTCACCGGCCGGCTCAAGCAGCGCTCGTACGAGACCCGCGAGGGGGAGAAGCGCACCGTCGTCGAGGTCGACGTCGAGGAAATCGGCCCCAGCTTGAAGTTCGCCACGGCGAAGGTCGTCCGCGCCACCCGCGGCACCGCCGCCCCGACCGGCCCGCCTGCCGACGACACGTGGTCGACCCCCGCCGGCCCGGCACCGGCCGAACCGCCGTTCTGACCCGCCCGGTTCGTGGCTGCGGTCGGCCCCCGATGCGTCCAGCCAAACCCGACGGGGCCGGCCCGCCGCCGTCCTCACCATGGCCGCGGTCGCGATCCACCAATGCCCCACCGCCCTCGCCCTCAC
>NZ_CDWWEW010000020.1:1947-29184 GCF_977966315.1 Frankia sp. CeRuru1 | reverse complement strand
CGCCCCGCCCGCCCCCCGGCGCAGAAACCCGAGGCGGCCGCGGTTGTGCTTCGCCTCGAGCCGCAGGCTGAAGGCGATGTTCTGCTCGACGGTGAGATGCGGGTAGAGGGCGAAGTCCTGGAAGACCATCGAGACCCCGCGCGCGCCCGGTGGCGTCGCCGTGACGTCCACCCCGTTGATCGTCAACCGGCCCTCGTCGGGGGTTTCCAGCCCGGTGATGACCCGCAGCGCGGTCGACTTCCCGCATCCCGACGGCCCGACGATCACGGTGAAGGACCGGTGCGGCAGATGCAGGTCGGCGACGTCGAGCGCGGGCTGCCCGGTGCCGCCGTACCGGCGCATGATCCCACGGAAGTGCACCCCCCCGCTGGGGGCGGGGAGCTCCGGCGGTGGCGCCTCGCCGAGGATCGGCCGGCTGGTCACGGTGGTGTCGGTCATCCGGTGCTCATCTCAGGCCAGCTTGGAGGAAAGCGTCGGTGATGCGGCGGGAGGCGAAGAGGTAGACGATGATCACCGGGATCGAGGCGAGCATGGCCCCGGCGAGCAGCGGGCCGTACTCTGGGCCCTCCTGGGTCTCGAACATCTGCAGGCCCGGCTGGATGGTCGTCGTGTCCGCGTGGGGCGCGACGAGGGTGGGCCAGAGATACTCGTTCCACGTCGTGATGAACACGACGATGGCCACCGCCGCGAGCGCGGGGCGCAGCAGCGGCAGGACAATGTGGCGCAGCGTCTCGGCGTGGCTGGCGCCGTCGAGGGTCGCGGCGCCGAGCAGGGTCGGCGGGATGCCGCGGATGTGCTCGCGCAGCAGCAGCACCGCCAGCGAGCAGGTGGCCAGCTGCGGCACGATCAGCCCGGCGAAGGTGTTGCGCCAGCCCAGCCGGGCGACCAGCAGGAACTGCGGGATCATCAGGGCCTGCGGCGGGACGACGAGGGCGATGAGCACCAGCGCGGAGACGAGCCGCTGCCCGGCGTGGGAGAAACGGACGAACGACCAGGCGGCGAGCACCCCGGCGACGAGGTGCAGGACGGTCACGCCCGTCGCCATGACGAAGGTGTTCAGCAGCAGCCGGCCGATGGGGAACCCGTCGATGGCGTTGCGGTAGTTGCTCAGGCTGGCCGGGATGGGCAGCGGGCTGGCGCCGTAGATGTCCACGGGCGGCTTGAACGAGGTGGTCAGCGCCCACAGCATCGGGAAGAGCATCGCGACGACCGCCATGGCGAGTACCACGTGCCGGCCGGCGGCGCGGGCGGCCCGGATGTCAGAGCGCGGCACGGCGCCTCCTGGTCAGTGCGGTCAGCGGGGCGGCAAGGACGGCCGCGAGCCGGGTGGTCGGCCGGTCCCGGCCCGGGGCGCCGAGCGTGCCGGCGGCGCGGCGGGCCAGCGTCGACAGGCCGAACAGGGCGCACAGCACCACCACGATCGTCAGCGCGGCCGCCGCGCCCGTCCCGGCGTCGAAGTAGGTGAACCCGTAAGTGTACAGACGGTAGTAGACGTTGTCGGTGGTGTTGTCGGGGCCGCCCTGGGTGAGCACAGCGATGTTGTTGAACGTCCACTGCCCGGCGAACACCGCGCACAGGAACGACAGCAGGATCGTGGTGCCACGCAGTTGGGGGACCACGAGACGGCGGGTGATCTCCCATTCGGTGGCGCCGTCGACGCGGGCGGCATCGAGGCAGCGCCGGTCGATCGCGGCCAGTGCCGCGCCGTAGAGCAGCATGTTGAGCGCGACGAACCGGGCCGCGGTGATGAGCGAGATGGCGGCGAGGGCGGTCGAGGGGTCACCGAGCCAGTCCCGCTCGCCCAGGCCCAGCCCGCCGGTGACGACGTTGACGATGCCACCGAGCGGGTCGAGGACGAACCGCCAGGACAGCGCGTTCGCGACGGGGGCCAGCATCACCGGCAGGAACAGCAGGGCCCGGTAGATGTCGCTGGTCCGACCGGGCCGCTTCCACAGCATGATCGCCAGTGCCATCGGGACGATCGTCGCGAAGGGCAGCATCACCAGGACATAGAGGCCGGTGCGGCTCAGCGCCCGGGGGAACTCTTCGCCCTCGAACAGGCCGCGGAAGTTGGCAAGCCCCACGAAGTCCCGGTCGGGTTTGATCAGGTCCCAGTTCGTCAGGCTCAGGTACGCCTCGAAGACCAGCGGCCCGTAGACGAAGACCGCCAGCGACACCAGCACCGGCGCCTGGTAGAGCCACGGCACAGCGCGGCGTGCCACCGTGGCCGGGAGGGCCCCGCGCGGGCGTGCCGCGCGGGGCCGGGTGCCGATCATCAGGAGGAGAGTGCGCGGATCTTCTCGGCGGCCTTGCTCAGGGTCGCCTGGGGATCGGCCCCGCGCAGGACGATCGGTTCGACGGCCTCGTCCTGCAGCACGACGACGGCCTGGTTGGCCTTCGCCCCGCGGAACGAGGTGTAGGGGGTGACGGTGTCGAGCTGGTCGAGGGCCGGTTCCAGCAGCTTCACGATCGGGGTGTCGGCGAGCTTCGTCGCCACGCTCTGCCGCAGCGGCAGGTAGCCGATCTTCGAGGTGATGATCTCGAAGCCCTCGTCGGAGGTGAGGAACTTGATGAACTCCCAGGCGGCGCGCTGCTTGGCCGGGTCCTTGGCCAGCACCGCGAGCCCGGCGCCGGAGTAGGTCGGGCGGGCGGGTTTGGTGCCGAAGGACGGCAGGCCCGCGGTGCGCAGCTCGAACTTGCCCGTCGCCGCCTTCTGGGCGCTGGCGAGCAGCGCCGTGCTGGTGACGAACATGCCGAGGTCACCCTTGGTGAACGCGGCCAGGGCCGCTTCGGCCTTGACCCCGGGCTGGGCACCCGAGGCGGTCAGATCGGCGATCGTGGCCAGCGCCTCGACGGCCGGCTGCTTGTCGAGGGTGACCGCGCCGGAGGAATCGACCAGCGACCCACCGTTAGAATTCACCACCGACTGGGTCAGGTAGTCCGACTTACCGCTGTCGACGACGCTGATGTAGACGCCCTCCTTACCAGTCGCCTTGATCTTCAAAGCGGCGGCCTTGACGTCGGCGAGGGTTGTCGGCGGCTGCTGCGGGTCCAGGCCGGCGGCGCGGAACAGGTCGGCGTTGTAGTACATGACCGGGATCGACATCGTGTACGGCATCGCCGCGACGACGCCGTTGGTGGAGACGGCCGACAGGATGTTCTTCGAGATGCCGGCGGTGGCCGGCTCCCACTCGCTGCCGGCGACCTTCTGGACCGGGGTGATCGGCAGGGCTTCGACCGCCTCGGCCATCTTGCTCCAGCCGATCTGGGCGACGTCGGGCGGATCACCGGCGGCGGTGTCGGTGCGCAGCCGAGTGAGGACGTCCTTCACCGCGACACCCTGCGGCTTGACCGTGATCTTCGGGTGCGCCTTGGCGAAGGCGTCGAGCAGTGCCTGGGTTCCCGTACCGCCGAGACCCGGGGTGCCGTAGTTGTAGGACAGGAAGGTAATGGTCGCCGGGGTGTCACCCTGCGGTGTCGCGGCCGGGGTACCGGAGGCGGTGTCGCTGTCCGAGCCGCAGGCCGCCACGGCGAGCAGGCCGACCGCGGCGGACAACGCCGTGACGACCAGCCGGGCCCGGTGCCGCCGCGGACGGCGGCCCGGGCGATCCTGTCCTGCGTCCCGCTCTTGTCCTGTGTCCCGTTCATGTCCAGCAGCATCGTCGTGCCGGGAAACGGCTGTCACACCAGTCGCCTTTCACGCGTCGGAGCAGTTGCGTCACCCGAGGGGTGATCGCATCCCGGGAACAGGTCGCCACCCGGGAACAGGTCGCCGCCCACGGGGGGCGGAAAGACGTCGGCGGAGGTCATGCGATGTCGAACTTGCGGGCCGGGGCGGCCAGGTGCACCGGCCCGTCGAACACCCGCTCGGCCTCGGCGCGCCGCGCAGCCAGCCACTCAGGGTCGTCGGTGACGAAGTGGGTGAGCACGAGCTGACCCACCCCGGCGAGCCGCGCCGCCTCGGCCGCGTCGAGGGCGCTGAGGTGGCCGTGGCCGCTGTCGTCGGTCAGCTCGAGAGTGGCCTCGGCGAGGAGGAGATCGACGCCGCGGGCGAGGTCGACGAGGGCGTCGGTCACCCCGGTGTCGCCGGTGTAGGCGAGGCTGGCGCCCGCCGTCTCGATGCGGATCCCGCAGTTCGGTACCGCGTGGCGCAGCCCGTGCAGGCTGACCATGCAGTCGCCGATCTTAAAGGTCTCCCCCGGGTCGTACTCGCGGACGTCGAAGGCGACCTCGAACGCCTTGTCCAGCAACGGGATGGTCGCGACCGGGAAAAGCCCGGCCAATGCCTGGAAGGTATCCAGGCCGCCCCGCGGAAGGTAAAGAGGAATCGGTTCGCTGCGCGCCGGAATATCACGTGCCGGGAGCGTCGGGAATCGCATGGGATATCGGGCCCGACTGGCCAGCAATGCCTTTCCCAGCGGGAGGAGATCATAGCAGTGATCGGAATGCAGATGACTGATCACAATACCGTCGAGCGCTGCGGGGTGCCCCAGCGCGCTCAGCGCCGTCGCGGCGCCGGGGCCGCAGTCCAGCAGCATCTTCGTCTCCGCGGTGCAGACGAGGTAGCTGGAGCTGCACTGACCGCCGGTCGGCATTCCCGACCGGCAGCCCAGGACGGTCAACCGCATACGTTCATCCGTTCATCTTGATGTTCCGCTCTTGGTGTTCCGTTGGGAACATGTGGAACATTCGGCGCCAGGGTGCGCGAGGATTTCCGCTGTCATCCGCGATGCTGCTGGGTGGCGCCGTCGCCGGCAATACGGAACTTTCGAACGGACGATTGCCCCGGCCAATCGCCATCTACACGGGCCGCCGCCGAACGGGCCCGTGACAAAGAACATCGGGCCGGCCCGGCGACGGGGCCCGAAGGTGCCACGGGGGCCCGAAAGTGCCGGGGGTGCCGCGAAAGGTACCGCAGGGGTGCGGGCTCAGCCGCCGGAAGCCGGCTGCCCGTCGTGGGCGAGGACCGGCACCTGCGGTGCGGGAGGTGCGGGGACGGCGTCCTCCCCGAAGGGACCCGCGTTGTCCAAGCTGCGCAGGAACGCCTCGACGACGGGCGGCGGGTCGGGGTGCCAGACCACCTGCACCCCGACGGTGGGCACCGGCTCGACGAGCCGCACGGCCGCCAGGCCCTTGCCGGGCACGAAACCGCTGCGGACGGACGAGGCGAATCCCACAACCGACTTCGTCGTGACGATGATCCCCGTGGCACTCGAGTCGTCGACCTCGTCGGCGACCGTCAGGCTGATGCCCGCCCGGCCGGCGGCGGCGAGGATCGCGTCGTGCATGGCGGGGCTCTGTTCCCGCCGGAACAACACACACCGTTGGCGCGCGAGCTCCCGGAACGACGCCTGCTGGCGGTCGGCCCACGGATGGTGGTGGCCGACGATGGCGACCAGCGGCAGGGTGAGAATCCGTCGCGACTGCAGCCCGGCGGCCGGCGCCCCGCCGAACACGAGCGCCACGTCCACCTTGCGGTCGTGCAGGGCAGCGAGCGTCGGTCCGCTGCGAGCCTCCCAGAGAACCGTGGAGATGCCGGGGTAGTCGGCGCCCAACCGGACGAGGGTCGGCTGGAGCACCCGCTGCCCGGCGGGGAAGTTGAAGCCGATGGTCAACACGCCCACGCGGCCCGAGGCCGCCTCCCGGGCCGCCGACACGGCCCGGCGCGCGGTGTCGAGGACCCGCCGGGCCTCGACCTCGAACGCACGGCCGGCCGCGGTGAGCCGCACCTCGTGGGAGGTCCGGCTGACCAGTTCGACACCGACCTCCCGTTCGAGGCGCTGGAGCTGCTGGCTCAGCGACGGCTGGGCCAGGTGCAGCCGGGCCGCCGCCCGCCCGAAGTGCAGTTCCTCGGCGATTGCGAGGAACGAGACGAGATAGCGGAACTCCATGCGAGTCTCCACGGCACCTCCCCGCAGAAAAATATCGTTCCGGAATACCGGCGGCGAAATAGAAAAAAAACGGACGGTGAAATTCCAGTGTTGATTGGTCATCCAGCCGGCCGGCCGCGGATCGTCGCCAGCCAGCTGGGGCTATGGATTATCGGCTTACCGGGCCTGCCGGGACTGCCGGGCCCGTCGGCCTTTCATTGATCATGATAGCTGGGTGGGCGTCAACACCGTTGATTATCTTGCTCGGGGCGAGGAAGGACCGGCCGGGCACCAGACGGCTGGCCGGGAATCGAACCGCCCGCGGCCAGCCCTCCCCCGCCCGCCGCGGACCGCGTCACCGCCGGGGACGGGGACGCCGGGGACGCCGATGTGGCGATGTCCGCATCCTCCTCGCTCGTCCGCGACGGACCACCGGCGCGGACCGGGAACCACACCGACTCCAGCAGGGCGCGCCGGTCCGGAGGTAGCGGGGTGGGAACGCCGTCGACCAGGTGCACCATGACGGTGTCACACAGCCCCAGGCAGACCTCGTCGAGGAAGAGGCCGGCACTATGCACGAACGACGACGCGCCGATCCGGCTTATCCCATGGCCGATCTCGTAGGTGGCGGGATAGTGCGCCTCGGCCAGGTAGTGGATGCTGAGCTGTGCGACGACGGGCGTGAACCCGGGCAGGCCACCCGGGTCCTCGGGGCGGAGCAACCGGGTGTGCAGTCTCACTCGGGTGTCCTCGTACAACGAGGCGATGGCGACGTTATTAAGGTGACCGAAGCTGTCCATGTCGCTGAACCGCGTGGGCATCGTCTGGCTCAGAGGGTAGCTGGCGAGGCTGAGCCTCGCCGGATCACGTCTCGGGTCCATTTCGCCACTGTGCCCCATCCGATCCGGCCGTGGAGGGTCAACATTCGGTCTTCTTCGTCATGCCGGCCCGCATCTCCCCGGCCGGTCGGATTCCGGCCAGCCGGAAAACGATGTAACGCTGTCGAGACGAGGCCGGTACTGAGGGGATGGGCAAGACCTACGAGCGCATCGACGGTCGGCTCCGGGCGTTCATCGAGGAGCAGGTGATCTTCTTCGTGGCGTCGGCGCCGCTGTCCGCCCAGGGCAGCGTGAACATCTCCCCGAAGGGTCGGGCCGGCACGCTCGCCGTGCTCGACGAACGGACCCTGGCCTACCTGGGCTTCGGCGGCAGCCACGCGGAGACCATCGCCCACCTACGCGAGAACGGCCGGATCACCCTGATGTGGTGCGCCTTCACCGGGCCACCGACCATCGTGCGGGTGCACGGCCGCGGCGAACCGGTCTTCCGGGACGATCCCCGCTTCCCCGAGCTGCTCACCCACTTCGACGCCGAGCAGGCGGGCGCCGCCGGGCTGCGCGCCGTCATCCTCGTCGCGGCGGAACGGATCAGCGACAGCTGCGGGTACGCCGTCCCGTTCATGGACTACGAGGAGTTCGCCGCCTACTGCGCGTCGAAGGAGTTCAACGGCACGAGCGTCGACGGCCTGCCCGCGCTCCCCCTCCCCCTGCCCGCGCGGGCGACTTCCTAGACCGCTGGTCCGGCTGCCCGACAAGGTCTGCTGTCATGGGGTGAGCGTGCGGCCCGCCGGCTCCGTCCCGGCGATCGCCGGGGCGCCGCGTCTGGCAACCTGGCGGTGTGTGGTCACCGTGGGGCGGGCTGCGCTCCATGGGCCGGTCCGTGGGCCGACTCGTCGAGTCCACCCCGCCGTCCCGGGCGCGCGACGTCGACTTCCTGCGCCTGGCGAGCGTCTGTGTCGTGGTGCTGTGGCACTGGGCCCTGTCCATCGACCACTTTCGCGGGGGCGTTCTCGTGATGCCCAATCCGATCGCGCGGATACCGTTCGCCTGGCTCGCGACCTGGCTGCTCCAGGTGATGCCGGTGTTCTTCGTCATCGGTGGCTTCGCTCACCTGGCGGCCTGGGACGCGGCCGGTCGCGCCCCCGGGTCTCCGCGCGGTGATCCCGCGCTTCCCTGGGGCCCGCGGGCGCGGCGCTTCCTGCGGGGGCGGCTGCGCCGCCTGCTGCCCCCGATGGCGGTGTTCGCCGTCGTCTGGGCGGCGGTCGACGCCGTCCTGCTGCTCGCGGTCCCCGACTACCCGGGTCTGCTGCGCTATGGACGGGCCGTGCTGGTGCCGCTGTGGTTTCTCGCGGCGTACCTGGGGGTCATCCTGGTCGTGCCGGTGACCGCGGCGGTCCATCGGCGGTTCGGCTGCCGGTTCATCCTGCTGCTGGGCGCGGCCGTGGCGCTCGTCGACCTGGCGCGGTTCGGCACCGGCAGCACGGTGTTCGGCTATGTCAACACCGGTCTCGTCTGGGTGTTCGCCCACCAGCTCGGGTATTTCTGGCGGGACGGCGCCCTGCGCGGGCCGCGGCGGGCGCTGCTGACGGCGCTCTGCGGGCTGGCGGGTCTGGCCCTGGTGACGACGCTCGACGAGTATCCGCGATCGATGGTCGCCACCGAGGGAACCAGGCTCAGCAACATGTTCCCGACAACCGCTGCGATCGCCGTGCTCGCCGTCTTCCAGCTCGGTCTGATACTGCTCGCCGTACCCGCCCTGAACCGGATGCTGGCCCGGCGCCGGCCGTGGGCGGCGGTCGTCACGGGCAACGCCGTAATCATGACCGTGTTCCTGTGGCACATGACGGCCCTGCTGCTCGCGATGGTCACGATGCGGGCGGTCGGGCTGCCGATGCCCGAAGAACCGACCGCGGCCTGGTGGGCCGGGCGGCCGCTGTGGGTGATCCTGCCCGCACTCTTCCTGGTGCCGTTGATCGTCCTGTTCGGACCGGTGGAGCGCCGGGCCGCGGCCCCGCGTGAACCGGCACGGGCCGGGCCGGACGACTGAGAACCTGAGTTAGCCAGTATTAACCAGGCGGGCACCGGCTGTCCCGGAAGGCGGTAATGTGCCGACCGTGTCCTTCAGCCTCGAAGAACCGCCGCCAGCAGGATCGCGCCGGGAGCGTATCCTCGCCGCCGCGGCCCGGCTGATGGCCGAGCGCGGGTACCACGGGGTGAGCATCAACGACATTGGCCGGGCCGCGGGCGTCTCCGGGCCGGCGTTGTACAAGCATTTCCCGAGTAAGCAGGCGATCCTCGGCGAACTGCTGATCGGCATCAGTGAACGCCTGCTCACCGAGGGCACCCGTCGCGCGGCCGCGGTGCCCAGTCCGGACGGCACCCCCAGTCCGGACGGCACGCTGGACGCGCTCGTGCGCTGGCACGTCTCCTTCGCTCTCGACTCACCCGAACTGATCCGCGTTCAGGATCGCGACCTGAGCAGCCTGAACCCGGCCGACGCGCACACCGTGCGCCGGCTGCGACGCGGCTACGTCGAGCTCTGGGCCGCCCAGCTGCGCGCCCGCAGCCCCGAACTCGCCGAGGACACCGCCCGCGCCGCCGTCCACGCCACCTTCGGCCTGCTGAACTCCACCCCCTACAGCGCGGTGACGATGAGCCGGCCGCAGCTGGCGGACCTGCTGCACCAGCTCGGCCTGGCCGCCCTGCTCGCCGCGGGAACGCGGCACCCGGCACCCGGGCCGGCCACCAGCCACTGATGATCTTTCGCGGGGTGCCGGCAGTGTTCTGGCGAGCCTCGTCACTACAGACCCAGTTCGCGCGCGATCAGCATCTTCTGGACCTCGCTGGTGCCCTCGCCGATCTCCAGGATCTTGGCGTCCCGCCAGTGCCGGGCGACCGGGTATTCGTTCATGAACCCGTAGCCGCCGTGGATCTGCGTGGCCTCGCGGGCATTCGTCACCGCCGCCTCCGAGGAGAACAGCTTCGCCATCGCCGCCTCCTTCTTGACGGGCAGGCCGGCGAGCATCCGGGAAGCCGCGTCGTAGTAGGCGGCACGGGCCACGTACGTCCGCACCTCCATCTCGGCAATCTTGAAGGCGATTGCCTGGTTGCGGCCGATCGGCGCGCCGAATGCCTCCCGCTGCTTCGCGTATTTCACGCTCTCGTCCACGCAGGCCTGCGCCAGCCCGACGGCCAGCGCGGAAATCGCGATCCGGCCCTCGTCCAGGATCTGCAGGAAATTCGCATAGCCGCGGCCGCGCGCACCGAGCAGATTCTCCGCAGGAACCCGCACGTCGTCGAAGGCCAGCGGGTGGGTGTCGGAGGCATGCCAGCCGACCTTCGAGTAGGCCGGGCCGGCGGTGAAGCCAGGGGTGGGCACCGGCACCAGGATGGACGAGATCTCCTTGCGCCCGGCCGGGGTCCGCCCAGTGACAGCGGTGACGGTGACGAGCCGGGTGATGTCGGTACCCGAGTTGGTGATGAAGGCCTTCGAGCCGTTGATGACCCAGTCGCCGCCGTCGAGCCGGGCGGTGGTGCGGGTGCCGCCAGCGTCGCTGCCCGCCTCTGGTTCGGTCAGCCCGAACGCGGCCAACGCCCGCCCGCTGGCGAGCAACGGCAGCCACTCCTCCCGCTGTGCCGGCGTGCCGAACCGGTAGATCGGCATCGCGCCGAGGCCAACCCCGGCCTCCAGCGTGATCGCCACCGACGAGTCGGCCCGGGCCAGTTCCTCGATGGCCAGGCAGAGGGCGAAGAAGTCGGCGCCCTGCCCGCCGTACTCCGCCGGGAACGGCAGACCGAACAGGCCCATGTCGGCCATCTGCGCGACGACCTCGTACGGGAACGTCTTCTCCTCGTCGTGCCGCGCCGCCGCGGCGGCGACCACCTCGCGGGCGAACGCCTCCACGGTCTTGCGCAGGGCTTCCTGCTCCTCGCTGAGCCGGGTGTCAGGCATCGCTGTCCTCCCCGTCGTGGAAGCGGCACCCGCTACCAGGGCCTCAGGGCTACCAGGGCGCTCAGGTCAGGATCCGGCGGCGGCGGGCCTCCGAGACCGATTCCCCGCGCCGAGCGACCCCGAGCTTGGTGTAGATGCTCTTGAGATACCACTTGACGGTGTTGATGGTCAGGCCGAGGTTACGCGCGATTTCCTTGTTCGACAGTCCGCGGTCCAGCAGACGGAGGATGTCAATCTCGCGGGCGTTGAGCGGTTCTTCCGGAGCGGGGTTCCGCTCGGCCAGGCGGTCGATGATGGGGATCGCCGCCCGTTCCGCGTCCGCGTGGGCCGTGGCGAGCAGCTTGGACAGGTAGTCGGAGGGCACAGTGGGCAACTCCGCCGGCCACCGGCGGCACCGGCTCGCGTCCCGCAACTCGCCAATGATCTTCAGGAGTTCCGGTCCGGCGTCGGTAATGGTGCGCACCAGACCGCGGCGGGCCCCGGCGACGACGGCGGGCACGAGGGTGCGCAGCGCGGTGTTGGTGTCGCCGGTCAGCGAGTGCACCACCGCGAGGTCGATACGCGCGGCCGTTTCGGCGTACCGCCAGGCCACGGAGCTGCTCTCCTGGTGCATCTGGGACAGCAGCCGCAGGGCACCGTCGTAGTCGGCCTGGGCGGCCATGACCCGCGCGCGCATCGCGAGCTGGTAGTGGCGGGTGGCCATGGCGATGCCGTCGCCGCCGCGGGCGACGTCGTCGCCGTGGCGGGCGAGCACGTTCTGGGCGCGCCCGAGGTCCCCCCGGGCCAGGTGCAGCCGCAGGCGTTCGTGGTCGACGGCGGCCGACAACCGAGGCAGGACGAGCTGGCTCGCCGCCTCGCTGCCCTCGTCGAGCAGGTGCCAGACGTCCTCGATCTCACCGCGCAGGGTCTTGATGCGGGCCAGCGTGGAGTAGGTGGCGATCATAAGATCGGCGACGCCGCTTTCGGCACCGAGCTCATGGCACTCCTCCAGCAGCCGCTCGGCGGCATCGGTGTCGCCCCGCTCGTAGTACAGCCGGCCCAGCAGCGCGCCGGCCAGCCGGGCGGCGTGCGAGCGCGGCCCGGCGGCTTCGCGGGCGAGGGCCACGGCTTCCCGGTACAGGCGTTCGGCGGCCACCAGGTCAAGCTGGGCGAACGCCGCGAGCCCGGCGAAGCAGCGCCCGTACACGCCGGCGAAAGGCCCGCGGGTGGTGTCGTGGAAGGCGTTGGCCCACCGCTGCCGCGCCTGCGCGGTGTCGTAGGCGAAGGTGTGGATGTCGACGAAGGTCCGGATGTTGGACGACACCGCGACCAGCCACGGCCGGTAGCCGGAGTTCTTCACAATGTAGGGGGCGACCAGGTCAGCGGCGCGGTCGATCCGGTCACCGTAGACGTCGATGCAGGCCTGGACGACATCGGCCTCGCCGAGGATGTCCTTACCGGTGTCGCTGGTGTCGTCGGGTGCCAGGGCGGCACGCACGTGGTCGAGCGCGACCTGCGCGGGCTGCGCCCGTTGCAGCAGACAGTTGGCCCAAGCGATCGCGATCTGCAGCCGCGGCCGGCCGGGCAGCAGCGCCGGCGGCAGCTTGTTGACCAGGCCGAGCAGGGTGGCCATCCGGCTGTGCTCCACCAGGTGCATGGCCCGCCGCTCCACCAGATCCACCGCCCCGGCGTCGTTACCGGCAGCCAGGGCATGGGTGACCGCCTCACCGAGCAGACCATGATCAGCAAACCAGGCCGACGCGGTCCGGTGCAGGGTCACCACCCAATCCTCATGATCACGCTCCAGGCGGCGGCGCAGGTAACCCGCGAACAGATGGTGATAGCGAAACCATTCCCGGTTGTCGTCGAGCGGCCGCAGGAACAGGTCCCGCCGTTCCAGCTCCTCCAACAGCGCCTGCCCCCGCCGCTGCCCACTCACCGCCGCCGCCAGATCACCGCAGAGCCGATCACAGACGGAAGTCGTGAGCAGGAAGTCGAGCAGATCCGCGGGCAGCGCATCGAGCACGTTCTCGGCGAGATAGTCACCCAGGGAGTGATGCCGCCCGGAGAAACCGCGGATCAACGCCGACGGGTCGGCGCTGTCACGCAGCGACAGGGTCGCCAGCTGCAACGCGGCGACCCAGCCGTCGGTACTCGACCACAGCCGATGCACGTCCGTGCTGTCGAGATCCAACGCGTTGAGCTCGAGCAGGAAGGCCGCGGACTCCCGATGGTCGAACCGCAGCTGCGTGGCGTCGATCTCCGTCACCTGGTTACGCACCTTCAGCCGGCCCACGGCCGGCGACCGGGTCCGGCTGGTGACGATCAGATGCAGGTTGGCCGGACCCACCTCCAGCAGGAACTCCAACGCGGCAACGGCCTGCGGGGCATCGATGAGATGCCAGTCGTCGAGCACGACCGCCAACGGCCGCCGATGCTCGGCAACCTGATTGACCAGCTCGGTGAGCACATACCGCTGCGCGTCGTCGGAATGCCCCTCCAGCACCTCGACCAGGTCACCGGCCAGGGTCGGTTCGACCCGGCGCACCGCCTCGATGAGATGGCTGAGGAACCACACCGCGTCGTTGTCGTCCCGGTCGAGACTCAGCCACGCCACCGGCACCCCCTCGGCGCGCAGCACCCGCTGCCACTGCACCGCCAGCGTGGTCTTCCCGAACCCGGCCGGCGCGTGGATCAAAGCCAGCCGCCGGGCCCGGCCGTCCCGCAACACGTCGAGGAGCCGGTCCCGGCCGACCAGCTGGGTGTCATAGGTGGGTGCCTGAAACTTCGTGGACACGGCCAGCGTGGGACGTGCCTTGGTGTCCATCCAGCTCGCCTCGCTTCCGAGGGCTCCCCGCCCGGCTCCCCTGCCACGCGTTCGTGACGATACTCACAGGCCCTCGAGCTGATTTTCGCACTGGCCGCCCAGGCCGCAATACTTTGGGCGTCACCAACCGGGCCAGCCGGCCCGCAGCGCCTTCTTGTCCAGTTTGCCGTACACGGTGGTCGGCAGGGCCTCGACGACCCGCACGGCCTTGGGCTGCTTGTACCGGGCAAGCTCCACCCGGCAGTGCGCCAGCAGCTTGGCCTCGTCGAACGCACCGGTATCGTCGGGCACGACGAACGCCACGACCGCCTCACCCCAGTCCGGATGCGGCACCCCGACGACCGCGACCTGCCCAACCCCCGGACAGGCCGCCGCCGCGTTCTCCACCTCCGTGCTGTACACGTTCATCCCACCGGTGATGATCATATCGTTCTTGCGATCCAGCAGATAGACGTACCCCTCGGCATCCATCCGCCCGATATCCCCGGTGTGCAACCACCCGTCCCGCAACGCCTTGGCGGTCTGCTCGGGCCGGCCCCGATACCCCACCATCGTGTACGGCGTGGCGGCGACGATCTCCCCGACCTGACCGCGGGGCAGCTCCCGGCCAGCCTCGTCGACCACCTTGACCGCGGCCATGACGACCGGCTGACCACAACTGGCCAGCCGATGCTCCCCGTCAGGATCAAGACGATGATCCTCATGGCGAAGACGGGTGATGAAGTTCGGCGCCTCCGACTGCCCGTACAGCTGCATGAACACCGGGCCGAGCACCTCCAGGCCCTGCTCCAGCCGCTCCCGGGTGATCGGCGCGGCACCGTACAGGATGGTCCGCAGCGAGCTGAGATCCAACGCGCAGCCCGCCGCCCGGTCGAGCACCCGATAGATCATCGTAGGTACCATGAACGTGAAGGTCACCCGGTCGGCGGTGATCCGCTCAAGCACCAGCTCCGGGTCGAACCTGGTCTCCAGGAAGTGCCGGGCTCCCTTGAGCATCCCGGCCTGCAGCAGGAAACCCGCGCTGTGCGGCAGCGGCGACATCACCAGCAGCACCTCGTCGTCGAGCAGCCCCATCTCCATCACATGCGAGAACAGATTGAGCGCGAGATTCCGCTGGGTGTGCATCACCCCCTTGGGCAGACCGGTCGTACCCCCGGTATAGACGATCAACCCCGGGTCGGTGGGTGCCGGGGCGACCTCCGGCACGGTGGTCGGCTGCCCGGCCAGCGCGTCGCGCCACGCCACCACCCCGCCCGGGCAGTCGTCCGGGTCGGCGACGGCGATGACCGTCTCCAACAGGGGCGGCGCGGAGTTCAGCGCCGCCGGGAGCATCCCCGCATCGGCGAGGACGACCCGGGCCTCACTGTCCCGCAGGATGTAGTCGATCTCGCTGGCCGACAGCATGTCGTTGAGCGCCACCTTGACCGCACCACACCGCAGGATCGCCTGATCAGCGACGATGTACTCGGGCCGGTTGGACATCATCAACGCCACCGACACCCCCGGCCCCACCCCCGCCGCGCGCAGCCGGTGCGCGAGCTGGTTCGCCGCGGCCACGATCTCGCCGTACCCGTAGGTCCGCCCCTGGTAGTGCAGGGCGGGACGCGCACCGAACCGGTCCAACGCGTCGACGAACACCGCTTTCAGGGTCAGGTCACTTTTCCCGGTGAGATCACTCATCGCACACGCTCCAGGACACTCGCATAGTTGGCGACCGCCAGGCCACCCATGTTGAACACCCCGGCGACGGTGGCCCCGGGGATCTGCATCGCCCCGGCGTTACCGGTGAGCTGCAGGACCGCCATCACATGCTGGAGACGGCCAACCGGGGTATGACCCCAGCCCACGATCTCCACGTCGTCCACGCCGAATCCCTTCAGTGCCTGCCGGCGGCCAGGGCGGTGAGCCTGGTCAGCACGATTTCCGGGGAGGCCTCGGTGGGGATCTCACCGAACCGGAACCCACGCTTGGCGGCGGCGTCGACCAGCCGGGCGGCCTCGCTCGTATCGCTCCACACCTCCGCTGGCAGTCCCCCGCCGTAGCGCCGGTCGTCGAGCAGGACGTCGGCTGGCAGGTGCGGCAGGAGCAGCAGGTCACCGGGCAGCTTGGGGTCGAGCTGGTCGGGGCCGGTCACGCCGTTCAGTCGGACCGCGGTGATCCAGCCGTAGTGCCCGGCCGCGGCCAGCAGACTCGACCAGGCGTCGGTCTCGTCCTCATCCGGCCCGCCCGCCGTGTCACAGGTGATCTGCAGCCCCCGGACCGGCCGGTCCGCCACCGAGCGGATCACCTCCAGCAGGCCGGTCGCGACGTCGTCGAGCGCGTCGAAGTCGACCTCCGCACCGGGCGCGAGCAGCCTGCGCGGTGACGGGCAGTCCAGCACCAGGTCGACACGATCGCCGAACTGGTGCAGCAGCGCGTCGAGAGTGTCGGCCAGCACGCGGCGCGGCGCCGGCAGCTCCAACGCCGTACAGACGGCAGCGGCCTCGCTACCACCGGCGAGGTAGCGGGAGAACGGACCTGAGACGTTGGCACCGTACACATCGGACCGCAGTAACCGGTGTGCCTGTGCACTCGCCGCGACCAGCGTGGCCGGATCGTCATACCAGCGCTCGGGGGCGCCGGCGAAGACCCTCCACACGTACCGGTCGCAGTCCAGCCAGGTCAGGGTGTCACGCCTGGCGTGGATCCAGTCGTCCGCAGCGTTCATCGTTCTCCCGCCGTCCTCATCAGTCCCGCAGCATCAGGATCGGTCCCGCAGCATCAGGCCCGCGCCGTCAGCCCTGCACCGTCAGTCCTGCACCGTCAGTCCTGCAGCTCCGCCAGCTTGGCCTCCAGCTGCGCGATCCGCACGTCCTTCGGGTCGGGCATCATCACCGGCACGATCGCGTCCGCGGGGCAGGTGTCCTGCGGAGTGCCGCGGAACAGCACCTGCGGATCGCCCCAGGAGCCGAAGAACGGCACGTCGGCCGGAGGCGTCTCGGTCTCCCACTCCTGGACGAACTCCGCGTACGGCTTGCCCCGCCGCAGCCGAGCCGCCCGCTCGGCCTCCCGGGCCGCCGTGGTGCCCTCGGCGTCCACCGCGGCGGTGTCGGGGTTGAGCACCACGTGGTAGATGTCGCGGACGGTGTCCATGGACACCAGGCCGTCGCGGTAGTCGGAAGCCACCAGCTCGGGATCGCGTTCGAGCACGTCCCCGTAGCCACCGCCGGTGCCCTGGGTGAGCATGTACAGCTCGCCGCGCTCGGCGAGCTCGAACTGCATGCCCATGTGATGCGTCGAGTAGGTCGCGTCCGGGAACGGGCGCTCGTTCATCAGTTCCTCGACGGTGTAGCGCAGCAGTTCGCGCTGGTTGTCCATCACCTTGAAGATGTCGACATTCTTGATCTTGCACAGCGGGTAGGCGCCGGGGCCGTAGCCGCCGAAGATGCCGTGCGAGCTGGGGAACTTCGAGCCGATGCTGCACGCCATGAAGCCCCACATGGCGCTGTCCTTGACGGTGGCGATCTGCTGGTAGCCCTGGCCGCCGCGGAACTTGCCGAAGCCCTGGTTGTCCCGCATCACCCTGTTCGGCACTATCTTGAGAATCGGGACTTCTTCCTCGATGAGCTCCTGCTCCCCGATGTCGGCCATGGGCGCGAAGATCGGGGCGACCGCGTGCTCGCCGTCCCGGTTGGACCGCGCGGCCCCGCCCATGCCGTTGAGGTCGGCACACACGTTGCCCACCAGCTCGCCGTGCTGGGTGACGCCACCGTAGATGAACGTGACGATCATGTTGAACCAGCCGGCGATGACGTCCGTAGAGCGTTCACCCGCACTGTAGAGGAGCTTCGGCGTCGCCAGCTGGGCCGCGGTGAAGGAGGGGAAGAACGTCATCATGCTCTGCGCGTTCGGCGCCTCCGGCGAACAGTTCAGCGCCGACCGCGGGTCGGTGAGAACGGTCATCGGCTCGAACACCGCCTGGTTTCGCGGCAGGTCCGGCCACACGAAGGTCAGGAACTCCTGGGCCAGCATGCCCTTCATCGACGAGAGGATCGTGTTGTTGGCTCGGTTCAGGAATTCCGGCGACGAGCCCCGGAAGTCCAGGATCAGCTCGTCGTCCTTCTTGGTCATCGCCAGTCTGATCTTGACCAGACAGTTCTCGCGCAGCGTCCCGTCCGCGAAGACGTTCTGCCGCACGGTGCCCTCCGGCCACGACCTCAGCCGGCGGCGGACCTCGTCGGCGGTGTCAGTCAGGGTGCGCCGCAACGTGGCGATGACCGCGTCGACACCGTACTCGGCGATGGTGTCGTGGATCCGGTCCCTTGTCCGCATCGCCGCGTACAGCTTGGCCTTCATGCCCTCCAGCTGCAGCTTCGGCTCGCGCACCGAGTTCTGCAGGAAGGTCATGAGGTCACGGCGGAACGTGTAGTTCTCACCGACCTTGATCGGCGAGATCTTCAATCCCTCGTCGAACGGGGATTCCGCCGCCGAGGGCATACCACCGGGTTCGGTGGCGCCGTTCTCCCCCTCGTGGCAGACCGCGCCGGCGAAGCAGATCAGCTGCCCCTCGTGGAAAACCGGGATGAGGATGCTCTGGTCGGTGTTGTGGACGTTGCCGTAGCGGGCGTCGTTGTGCATGAAGACATCGCCCTCACGGACCCCGACCGTCGGCTCATCCACCCAGTACTTGACAATGAACTTGACCGGGTGCTGCGTGAGCACCGAGAACAGCAGCACACCACCCATGCTGGACAGGGCGAGGTCACCCGAGGCCGTCCACACCCCGGAGATCAGGTCGCCCCACTTCGCGCCCGGCGCCGCGCCCATCTGCTCGACCATGTCGAAGGACTCGTTACACGCGGTCTGCAGCTTGTGCCGCACCAGGTTGATCTGCTCGGGATCGGTGAACCGCGCGAGCGCCTCCGTTTCGCGGGGCGACTCCGGGGCGAGATGGTGGCTTTGCATGATCTCGGGGTCGGGCCCGAGGAACAGGACGTTTTCTTCGAGGAACTTCTCGACGAGCGACTTGCCGTCAGCGTGGTCGGGCTGGCTCATGAATCTACACCTTCTGGTAAGACGTGCCTGGCGGGCGAGGGCGAGCGGCTTCCCAGGCCCGGCACAGGCTACGCGAAACGGACGAGGGGTTGATGACGCCGACTTTGCTGGTTTCCATCAACCCGACAACGCGTTCTGCTCAGTACAAGAATTTTCCATCAATACGCGCTAGCCGGCCAGCTACGCCATCGGGATGAAACCTCCTGAGCGGGGAGCCCGCTCAGATGGTCCGAACGAGCACCGCGGAGCCGGTGCGGCCGATGGTCAGCTGCCATCCGGGTTCGGCGAGGTAGGTCGTGCTCGGAGTTTCGATCAGGGCGGGGCCCTCGATGACGTGGCCTTCTTCGAGGTCGGCGAAGTCGTAAACGGCGGTCTTGACCGCGCCGTCGATGCCCGGGTAGTGGCATTCCCGCCACCGGGCGGGGTTCGACGCGGGGCGCGGCTCGGCCTGGGTGGGCTGCAGGTCGAACTTGTCGCGTTCGACGTAGCTGACCACGCGGATGACGTTGATGCGCACACCGGCCTCGGGTGCCTGGCTGCCTTCGCCGTACCGCTTGGCGTAGATGCTGCTGAACAGGTCCAGCAGTTTGATCACGTCGCGGTGTGAGGTGAGCCGGTCGAACGGCGACACGACCCCGATCTGGGCGAGCTGGTTGCCGTAGCGCATGTCCAGCTCCACCCGCGAGCGGATGTTGGCGGGGTCGGCGCCCTGGCGGAGGAGGTCGTCGCGGCCCTTCGCGGCGAGTTCCGTCACCGTGTCGTTGAAGATCTGGAAGTCGTCCAACATCTTGCGGGTGGTGGCGTCGTAGACCATCAGGTACAGCGAGTACTCGTGGATGTGCAGCTGGTTCATATTGCCGGCGCCCAGCGCGGAGAACACCGAGCTGAACGGCGGGATCAGCACATTCTGGATACCCAGCGTGTTGGCGTATCCGCAGGCATGCAGCGGACCACCGCCGCCGTAGCTGAGCGCGACGAAGTTCTTCGGGTTATAGCCCTTGACCGCGACCTCCTTGAAGATCGCGTTGGCCATGTTGCTGTCCACCTTGCGCTTGATCGCCTTCGCCGCCTCGATCAGGCTCAGTCCGGTGGGCTTGCAGATGTGCTCCTCGATGGCCCGCTGCGCCCGGCGCAGGCTGAGCTTGATCGTGCCACCGGCGTAGTTGTCCGCGTCGAGGTAGCCCAGCACTAGGTTCGCGTCCGTGGTGGTCGGGAACCGCCCGCCCCGGCCGTAGCAGGCCGGGCCCGGGTCAGAACCGGCGCTTTCCGGGCCGACCTCGATGGCCTCCCACAGGCGGTCGTAGCGGGCGATGGAGCCACCGCCGGCGCCGAGGGTGTGCAGGTAGGTCATCGGGGTGGAGACGAGCCAGCGGTCGATGACCGGGTTGAAGTCGTAGAACTTCACCCCGTCGGAGGTGACCAGGCCGATGTCGAAGCTGGTGCCGCCCATGTCGGTGGCGATGACGTTGGG
The DNA here is from genome assembly GCF_977966315.1 of Frankia sp. CeRuru1. Taxonomy (NCBI): domain Bacteria; kingdom Bacillati; phylum Actinomycetota; class Actinomycetes; order Frankiales; family Frankiaceae; genus Frankia; species Frankia sp. CeRuru1. Next base: position 9,212 of record NZ_CDWWEW010000020.1, on the reverse strand, counting down.
CTGGTGGTAGGTCTTCGACAGGTAGTTGGTGGCCTCCAGCCCGGCGACCGGTCCGGAGTGGATGGTCTGCAGCGAGGAGGTCGAGTTCAGCTGGGCCATGCCGCTGGTGTTGTGCACCAGCAGCATCGGCTTGGTGTAGCCGTTGCGGCGCAGCTCGATCTCCAGCGACGCCAGCCCGTGGTACATCTGGCTGTGCAGGTAGGCGTCGATGACCGCCGACATGGTCCGGGCGTACTCACCCTTGCGGCCGGTCACCCGGTGCGACAGCACGATCGGGATCGCCCCCAGCATGTGCGTGGGGTACTCGTCGAGGATGATCCGCTCGACTTCCTTCTCGTGGGCCGGGTTGATCACCGCGTTGACCAGCGCGACCACGAACGCCTGCGCGCCCTCGTCCACCAGCTTGCGCACCTGGCGGTGCACGTCGCCCTCGTCGATGGACAGCACCGCTGTGCCGCCGTAGTCGATGCGTTCCTGCACTCCGGCGATCCGGGTCACCGGCACCAGCGACACCGGCCGGTCCGCGGCGGGCAGGTCGGACTGCTGGGCCTCGGTCAGCCCATCGCCGTAGCCACGGGCCCGCATCAGCGGCACGGTCGATTCGAAACCGGCGGTGGTGAGGATGCCGACCGCCGGACCGCTGCGTTCGATGAGCGCGTTCGTCCCGAGGGTCGTGGCGTAACGCACCGCGTCGACGGTCGAAAGCACCGTCTGCACATCCAGGCCGGCCTGGGCGCTGGCCTTTGCCAGGGCATCCATGAACCCGGAGGCGAGGTTGTGGTGCGTGGTCAGCGACTTCGCCTCGATGTAGGCGTCGTCGTAGACAAGAAAGCAGTCGGTGAACGTACCACCGATGTCAACGCTTACCTGCCGCATGTCCCTAGCCCTCCACAACGCTGAGGTGACGACGCTTCAACGCGTCGATATCGAGTTCGAGGTCGTGTGTCAGCGGATGACCAGGCGGCAGGTACTCGTTCTCCACCTGCGTCCCGCAACCCGGGCAGTAGAACTCGACGATCCGGCACCAGGCCGGGTCGGGGGCGTAGGTGAACTCGTAGCTCTCGTCCAGGATCGGCCGGTGAATCTCCCGCGGGTCACGGTTGTAGACCAGCAGCCCGGTCTTGTAGTTCTCGCGGGCGTTCGCGATGTCCTGCCCGCACACCCGGCAGGTCCATCGCTCGGTCGCCAGATTAATCGCGAGATACTCGGTAATGTTCACGGTGGACTGCTGCTCGCTCACTGCTGGGCCTCCAGGATCAGGTCAGAGTTGCTGCTCACCCGGAACCCCCACCCGGGCTCGATCAGACAGGTCAGATAGTCACCCGCGACCAGCGCCGGCCCCGCGGCTCCCTGCCCCGGCCCCAGATTCTCCGGACGGTAGACCGCGATCTCCTGCTCGTTACCGTCAGCGAAATGGATACGACGCGATCCGTCCGCGGCCGCCGGCTGCACCGTGGCGTGTTCGTCGGCCACGAGCTCGAAGGTCGGCAGCGGATACCAGGCCCGCACCACCAGCTGATCGGCCTGCCCGGTAGACGACCCGTCGGTCCACGTCTCGTCCCGCAACACGCCGTCGACGATGAATCGACCGCGGGTCTCGACAGTGCATTCGTCGATGGACACGCCTTCGCCGAACATGTCACGCCGCGCGCGGGTCAGCAGATCGTCGCGGGCCGCCTTCACCTCGACCTCGACGCCCGGCATCGGCACGCTGTACTCGTGCGCCAACCCGCTGAAACCGATACCGAACGCGCTGAACACCGCCGACAGATGCGGCACGATCACCCGCGCGATCCCCGCCGCCCGCGCGATCCCCGAGGCAAGCACCGGACCGGCGCCACCGAAGGCCAGCAGCGTGGCCTCACCCGGCTCACGACCCGCCGCGGAGATCATCTCCTTGACCGCGGCCCCCGCCTGCTCCTCGAACACCCGCAACACCGCGAGCGCCGCGGCCTGCGCCGACAACGACAGCGGCTCCCCGACATGGGTCAGCAACGCCCGCTCCGCCCGGGCCGGGTCCAACTTCAGATCCCCACCCAGATAGTTGTCCGGGTCCAACACCCCGGCAAGCAGCAGGGCATCGGTCACCGTCGCATCGGTGCCACCACGGCCGAAAGACGCCGGGCCGGGCGCGGCACCCACACTGCGCGGACCGATCTGAATCTGACCGTCGACGACCTGGACCACCGAACTGCCACCCAGCCCGACACTGCTCAGGTCCGGAATCGGCAGCGAGGTCTGCGCCGAATCGACCCGGCCGTGCGCGTGCACCGTCAGGGCCTTGTCCACCACGACCGACACGTCGGTCGTGGTGCCACCCACGTCCACCCCGACCAGCACGTCCGCGTCATAGAGCGAGGCGTAGGCGACGCTGCCCTCCAGCCCACCCCGCGGCCCGGAACCCCACGTCTTCAACGCCGTGGTCTTGGCCACCCGGGCCGAGTCCCCGTCATTCCGGAAGATCAGCAGCGGGCGGGCCAGCCCGTTCTCCCGGCACGCCTTCTCCGCGCCGTAGAGGAAGTGCTCCATCCCCGGGTGCAGGTAGGAGTTCAGCACCGCGGTCAGCACCCGCCGCGCGTCGTCGACGTCGTGCACAAGCTCATGCGACAGGGTGAACGGGACCGCGCCCAGCAGATGCCGCGGGTACCGCTCCAACAACAGATTCTTGATCGCCCGCTCCGCCGCCGCGCTCCGCAGCGCAATCACGATCCGCGAGGTACTCGTCGCCAACAGTTCGTTGATCGCCGTCGTGAACTCCGCCAGGCCCACCGACCCGTCGGCGCCCACCGCGATCCCGACCGGGGGATGCGGCACCAGGGCCTGCCACAGCGAAGCGTCGACCAGCCTCACAATGCCATAGACATCCTCCTCCGCACCGCTGTCGACCAGCAGGGCGACCGGTGCGCCCTTCCGCTCGACCACGGCGTTCGTACCCGACGTCGTCGAATAGCGCAGATACTCCGTCTCGCGCAACAGACGAGCGGTGTCCTCCTCGCCATACAGCCGGTCGGACACCGTCCGCAGCCCATCGACGAAACACTGCGTTAAATCGTGCGGGGTCGTCGGTGTCTTCGCATGCGCGATGCGTTCACCGTCCGTCACACACACATCGGTGAACGTGCCACCGTTGTCGATATTGACCAGGATTCCCATCGGCCCTCCGCTGCATCGTTGCGTGAAGTGGGTCACAACTTTGCAGCCGGCGAAGGGTGGTTGCACCACTCCTAAGGGTGGCTGGGAGATGGAAATCGGGTGGTTAAGCGCAATACTGTTGGCCCAGGGCCACGTCGGCCTTCGCCGATAGTCCTATCTAGTAGTTTCACGAATACCATAGGTTACACCCAAGGGCTATTCTCCTGGTTGATCGGGTGCGGGATCCGGCGCGTCGAGGCCGGGCGCTCCCCACAGGGGAAACCAGCGGGACAGGTCCGGTTCGATCGGGAGCTCACCCGCCAGCACCTCCCGTACCTCCAGCTCGGCCGGATTGTCCCGGCGCTGGTCACCGGCCGGCACGAACGGGTACCAGGTGCCGCGTTTGTAAAGGTAGATCAGCCCCATCTGCCGGCTGCCGTCGGTGAACCCGACGACGGTGCACAGCAGCGCCGGGCCGAAACCGGCGTCGCGCACCGCGGCATTCGCCGCGTGCAGGTCGGTGACCAGGCCAGCGAGGTCCTGCTCGCCGGTCCGTCGCAGCAGCCAGCTGTACCCGAAGCTGTCCGTGCGCCGCTCGTACCGGCCGCCGTCCAGGCTCAGCAGCCGGTCGATCTCCTGCGCTACCCCGGTGAACGCGCCGCCGGACGCGGGTTTGACGCAGACCGCCCCGGCCCCGGTCGGCCGCCATGAGCTGGCGGCCTGCAGGGTGACGGCGGCGGCCGGGAGCGTGAACAGCCGGTCGAGGTCCGGCGGGACGGGCCGGGTCCGGCCGAGAAGCACGTCGAGGATCCGCATGGTCCGGCCTACTTTCTACCCGGGTCACCGAACTACCCGGGCTCACCGAACTACCCGGGCTCACCGGACTGGGCGGCCAGCCGGGCAAGCTGGGCCAGGCGGGCATCCAGCGGCGGGTGGGTCGAGAACAACGAGGACAGGCTGACGCCGTTCGCCAGCGCAGGGGCGAAGAAAAAGGCGTTGAACGGTTCGGCGGCCCGCAGGTCGCGGGTCGGGATCCGGGAGATCTCGCCGGTGACCTTGGTGAGCGCGGCGGCGAGCGCGGCCGGCTGGCCGGTGAGGATCGCCCCGGACCGGTCGGCGGCGAGCTCCCGGTACCGCGACAGCGCCCTGGTCAGCAGGAACGACAGCGCGTAGACGGCGGCGGAGACGACCACCACGACGAACACGACGAGGGCGCCGCTGTCCTCATCATCGCCGCCGCCGTCGCCGCCGTCATAGCCGTCGGACCGACCGAAGCCGCCGGCCATCCCGGAGTAGAGACCGAATCGGGTGACCAGACCGGCGAGCACCCCGAGAAACGACGCGACGGTCATGACGGCCACGTCCCGGTGCGCGACGTGGGACAGCTCGTGGGACAGCACCCCCTCCAGCTCGTCGGCCTCCAGCCTGCGCAGCAGCCCGGTCGTCACGCAGACGACGGCGCGTTTCGGGGTCCGGCCGGTGGCGAACGCGTTCGGCAGGTCGGTGCCCGCGACCGCCACCGCGGGCTTCGGCAGGTCGGACAGCGCGCAGAGCCGGTCCACGACGCCGTGCAGCCGCGGCTCCTGCGCCGGGCTGACGATGCGCCCACCGGTCGCGTACAGCGCGAGGCGGTCCGAGAACCAGTACTGGGCGGCGAGCAGCCCGCCGGCGATCAGGACGACCAGGACCGGTGACACCCCGACAGCGATCAGGACGGCGATGAAGGCGACGTAGACCAGCCCGAGCAGGAAGACGGTCAGCACCATCCGGGCCGACAGTCCCCGGTCCGGGGCGAACCTCCGCGGCGCACGCGTCACCATCATCATCGTCACCTCACCATCGTCACCTCGTCGGCCGGGGCTCAGCCGCCGGGAATCAGGCCTTCGTCGCCGAGCAGCCCGCGGACCTCCGCCAGCCCGGTGCCGGCGCGCGGCAGCACCAGCTCCGATGGCTCCAGCCGGTCCGCCGGCACCGCGCGGCCGCGCGTCCGGACCCGTTCGAGCAGCCTCGTCAAGGCTTCCTGGAACGCCGGCTCGTCCCCGGCCTCGACGGCCGCCAGCAGCACGTCATCCAGCTCGTTGAGGGCCTCCAGGTCGGTTGCGGGCAGGTCGAACTGGCCCTCACCCAGAATGCGCACGATCACGGCCGCTCCTCCGGTCGAGCGGCGTCGGCCGGCTGGCGGCCGCCGATCGCCCGCGCGGGCATGGCGCTTTTGATCTCGGCCAGATCCCGATCGATGTCGGCGGTCACGGACAGCCGGTCCAGCTCGGCCTGGATGTCGTCGCGCGGGCCACCGGCCGCCGTCTCCAAGGCTCCGGAGGCGAGTAGTTCGTCGATCGCGCCGGCCCTGGCCTGCATCTGCTCGGCTCTGTCCTCGGCCCGCTGGATTGCCAGGCCGACGTCGCCCATCTCCTCGGAGACCCCCGCCAGCGCCTCGCCGATCTTCGTCTGCGCCTCCGCCGCGGTGTACGTCGCCTTCACCGTCTCCTTCCTGGTCCGGAACACCTCGAGCTGGGCCGCCAACCGCTGCGCCGCCAGCGTCAACCGGTCCTCCTCCGCCCGCAGCGATGCATGCTGCTCCCGCAGCTCCTCCAGCTGCGCGGCCACCCCGGCCCGGCGGGCGAGGGCCTCCCTGGCCAGGTCGTCGCGGCCCGCGGCGACCGCCTGGCGGGCCTGCCCGGACAGCCGCTCGGCGGACGCCCGTAGCTGTTCGACCTGGAGCTCCAGCCGCTTCCGGCTGGTAGCGACGTCCGCTACCCCGCGGCGGACCTGCGCCAGCAGCTCGAGCTGCCGGGCGTAGGAATAGTCGAGAACCTCACGCGGATCCTCGGCGCGGTCCAACATCCTGCTGGCCTTGGCCCGGAACACCAACGCCAGCCGCCTGCTCAGGCTCATCGACGCCTTCCCTCCCCCGATCCCGTCGGTCCCTCTCCGATCCCGCCGGTCAGCCGACGGTCAGCCGCTGGCCTGTGCTGGGGGAATGCCCCCGGCGCCGCCGTCCACACGACCGGCGATGGTCTGATCCGTCCCGGGCCTGTTCGCCGCCCGGCTACGGCACCACTGACCGGCTACGGCACGTTACTCGCGCGCTCCTACGGTCTCGGGGCCTACCGACCGGTGCACCAAATCATCGTGGACGCCTGTGCCGCGCAGCATCCTGGCGGCACAACTCGCCGCGAAGTCCAGGCAGTCGCGCTGTCCTGATGCCGCGCTGTGCCTGATAACACGCTGTGCCTGATGCCGCGCTGTGCCTGTTCGTCGAGGACGCTGTTGACCCGCAGGCCGGTCCCATGCTGCGCAAACGGATGATGGCGTACCGTCCGGACTTCCGCTGGCTCGAACCCCCGCCGCGGCATGGTCTGGTCACCGCCTGCCGGAAGTGCCGCCGTGCTTCCGGCGCCTCCCGCGTCCGGGGTACCCGGGGTACGGCCGGTCTACCGGCGGTCGGGAGGGTGACGTCGGCTTGCCCCGAGCACGGGGCGGTCCGGCGGCCGGCCGAGGGCCCGGGGTCTGATCCGTCGGGGTCGGAGGAGCGGCGCCAAGGCCCGGTCTAATCCGGGGCATGCCGACGGTGATGAACGCGGTACCCGTCCGGGCGGCGGTGAGCAGCCCGCCCGGACCGAGGCGCCACGGGTCGGTGGCGTCAGTGGGCAATGCCGTCGAGGAGCGTGGCCAGCGCGTCCGGGTCCTCCAGCATCGGCAGATGGCCGCCCGGGATCTCGACGGGCTCGACGCCGAGCGACGTCCTCGCCCTGGCCCGCTCGGACTCGATGTCGAACAGCTCGTCACCGGTGGCACAGACAATCATGGTGGGGATGGCGGCGCGGGTACAGCACCGCGATCGCCGTCCGTGGATCCCAGGCGCTGGTGCCGTCGGGGCGTGTCGGCGGCCCCCATCGAATGCCCGACGACCACGATCGATCCGGCGGTCCCGGGAATCCCGGCGATCCCGGGAGCCCCTGGTCCGGCGGCCACGATGGCCGCATCGAGGGCGGCGAGCGCCGGGCGGATGCGTTCCTCGATGCGGCCATCGTGGCCGGGTTGTGCAACGGCAGGTCCGGTGCCACCACCCGATGTCCCCGCGCCCGCAGTTCCGCTCCGAGGGGCTCCCAGCACGTGGCGTCGTGCCAGGC
>NZ_CDWWEW010000020.1:0-1334 GCF_977966315.1 Frankia sp. CeRuru1 | reverse complement strand
GGCAGAACAGAGCCACGACCCGAGGCTATCCAGCCGGTGGCTCGCGCGCGGGTCCCACGGTCCGCCTCGCGACCCACGGTCCGCCTCGCAACCCACGGTCGCCGCCTTTCTCGAGGCGGGCCGCAGGCTTCCGGCAAACTACCGGACGCGATGAGTCTGACCACGATCATTCCCCTTCTCACGACGGACCGGCTCGTCCTGCGGCCCATCCACAACGACGACGTCGCCGGCTACACCGAGATCTGGTCCGATCCCGAGTTCACCCGCTACTTCCACCGGCCGACCGACCCGGACGGCGTCTGGCATGCCCTGGCCGGCTGCATGGGCTGCTGGATGCTGACCGGCGTGGGTCCGTGGTCGGTCGTCGAGAAGGCGAGCGGGCAGCTCGTCGGCCAGGCGGGGCTGTGGACCGAACCCGGGTGGCCGGGCGTCGAGGCCGTCTGGTTCCTGCGCCGGGACCGCTGGGGGCGCGGCTATGCCACCGAGGCCGCCACCGCGGCACTGACCTGGGTGTTCGCCCAGCGCCCCGACCTCACCGAGGTCGTCTCGGCCATCGTCCCGGCCAACACCGCGTCCGTCCGGGTCGCCGAACGCCTCGGCATGACGTACGTCCGCAGCGAGTTCCTCCACGACGAAGCCCATGCCGTCTACGCGGTCAGCCGGGCCGGCTGGATCACCCCGACCACTCGACGGCAGGTTTACGGATAATCCGCGACGGACCCAGTCGTTATGCTGCGGGCATGACCGCCATGGCGCCCTCCCGCGCCGGACCAGACCTGTCGTTCCTGCTGGACCGCGCCGGCCATGCCCTGCGGACCCGGATGGCGGCCGCGCTCGCCGAGATCGGTCTCACCGCACGCATGCACTGCGTGCTGGTGCATGCCCTGGAGGAGGAGCGCACCCAGATCCAGCTCGCCGAGATCGGCGACATGGACAAGACGACGATGGTGGTCACCGTCGACGCCCTGGAGAAGGCCGGCCTCGCCGAACGTCGGCCCTCCGCCAGGGACCGGCGGGCTCGGATCATCGCGGTCACCGAGGAGGGCGCGCGGATCGCCGCGCGGAGCCAGGAGATCGTCGATCGGGTCCACGAGGAGGCGTTGGCGGCGCTTCCTACCGAGGAGCGGGAGGTCTTCCTGCGGGCGATGAACCGCCTGGTCGAGGGGCATCTGGCCGGACCGGCGGAGAGCCCTCAGCCGGTCCGGCGGGCCCGCCAGCGGGCTCAGTAGCCACGAGGTAGCCACGAGGTAGTCACGAGAATGATCGTCTACCACAGACTCGTCTATTGAGGTCCCATCTACTACGGTCCCTTCTGCTGCCTCACCCGACAGGAG
>NZ_CDWWEW010000019.1:22081-29443 GCF_977966315.1 Frankia sp. CeRuru1 | reverse complement strand
CTTCCCGCCCGATGTTCGCGCTGGGCGTGAGGACGGGCCAGTCCGGCCGGCCCGGGGCCGGTGGGCGCTCATGGCCAGCCGGGCGCGGGCTGGTTCGGCGCGGCGCCGTCCGGTCACGGAAGGCGGCGATGGTGAGACGAACAGCGGGGGCTGGCCACGGTTCCGGGTGGGAACGGTGACCAACCCCCACGATGCGCCTGTTATGACCCGATGGTTGCTTCGGGAGGAACGCGACCGCGCCAGCGGCGAGGCGCCGATCAGCCGTTGCCGTCGGTCTTCGCCTCAACCGGCTCAACCGTGGCGTCCCCGGGGGCGACTGCCTCCGCCGCGACGGTGACGTCGTGGTCATGATCCGCGTCCGCGTCGGCGCCCGGCTGCGGACGGGCCGGCAGAGCGAGCTCGACGGAGGTCCCCGCGCTGTCGACGACTTTGGCGTTCTCCAGCAACAGGAAGAGCGCCTTGGTCCGCAGGACATCGGCCATCAGGGCCGTCAGACCCTCGCCCTGCGCAAGCTGCTGAGCGTAGACGTCCGGCTGCACCCCGGAGCGCTGGGCACGCAGGATGAGCTGCTCCATCAGCTCGCCCTGGTCGATCCCAATCGACTCGGCATCGATCACCGCGTCCAGGATGAACTGGGAGCGGATGGCCTTGCCGGCGGACTCGCGGACCTCCGCGTCGAACTCCTCCTCAGTCTGGCCGAGGGTCTCCAGGTAGGACGTGCGGTCCGTGCCGATGTACTCCAGCTCGCGGGAGAGGCGGTGCTCACGGGCCTCGATCTCGCCGACGAGCAGCGAGCCGGGCACCGGCACCTCCACCCGCTCCAGGAGGCTTTCCAGCAACTTCTCCCGGGCCTGGCCGACCTGTTCGGTGCGGCGCGACTGCTCCAGGCGCGCCCGGATGTCCGCGCGCAGCTCGTCGAGGGTGTCGAACTCGCTGACGGTGGTCGCGAAGTCGTCGTCCAGGGCCGGGAGCTCCTTCTCCTTGACCCCGTGGACCGTCGCCGTCACCTGGGCGGGCTGACCGGCCTGCTCGCCGGAGAGCAGCTCCGTGGTGAAGGTACGGGTCTCGCCGTCCGTGGCGCCGATGATCGCGTCGTCGAGACCCTCGACCAGGTTGCCACTGCCGACCTCGTAGGACAGCCCGGTCGCCTCGGCACCCTCGATCGGCGTGCCGTCCGCCTCGGCGGACAGGTCGAGCGAGACGTAGTCACCCGCCTGCACGGCCCGCTCCACCGGCGTGAGCACCGCGAAACGATCACGCAGCGCGCCGACCTGCTCCTCGACCTGCTCGTCGGTGACCTCGACGGCGTCAACGATGACCTCAAGCTCCGAGAACTCCGGCAGGGTCACCTCGGGCCGGACGTCCACCTCGGCGGTGAAGACGAGCTGGCCGCCGTCGGCGAACTCGGTGATGTCCACCTCGGGCCGGGACAGCACGTCGACCTCCTCGGCCTGCACGGCCTCGGAGTAGAGCTGCGGCAGCGCCTCCTGGACGGCTTCGTCCAGGATGACATCCCGGCCCAGCCGCTGGTCCAGGATGCGCGGCGGGACCTTGCCCGGCCGGAAGCCCGAGACCCGGACCTGGCGGGCAAGCTTGCGATATGTGGCCTCGAGCGAGGGCTTGAGCTCGTCGAAGGGCACCTCGACAGTGAGCTTGACCCGGGTCGGGCTGAGGGTCTCCTTGGTGGCCTTCACGGCGCGGCGGTCTCCTGGTACGACGTTGGACAGGGGGTGACACGCCGAGGCTATCGGTCGGGGCGGGGAGACTCGAACTCCCGATCTCCTGCACCCAAAGCAGGCGCGCTAGCCACTACGCTACGCCCCGAGGCGTTGCCTGCTCATTCTACGGGGTAAGCTCGCATCGATCACCTCGCGGGTGTAGCTCAATGGCAGAGCCCCAGCCTTCCAAGCTGGCCATGCCGGTTCGATCCCGGTCACCCGCTCCACTCTGGGTGGGTTGTGTCCGCGCGGGGGGCGGACCTCGTCGTTCCGCCAGGCCTACCGGGAGGGCCGAGCCCCCCCCGAACCCCCCCGCATGCTAGGTGGATCCTGCTCCGGGCGTGGTTGGTCTCTTGCCGGTCAGAGGGAGCGGGCGATGAGCTCCTTCATGATTTCGTTGGTGCCGCCGTAGATCCTCTGGACGCGGGCTGCGGCGTACATGCGGGCGATGGGGTATTCGGTCATGTAGCCGTAGCCGCCGAAGATCTGTAGGCAGCGGTCGACGATCTCGCACTGCTTGTCGGTGGCCAGGTATTTGGCCATGGACGCGGTTGCGCCGTCGAGCCGGCCAGCCACATGCTCGGTGATGCAGTGGTCGATGAAGGTGCGCAGCGCCAGCGCTTCGGTACGGCACTCGGCGAGCACGAACCGGGTGTTCTGGAATTCCAGCAGGGGTTTGCCGAACGCCGTGCGCTCCTTGGCGTAGGCGATGGCCAGGTCGACGGCGTGTTCGGCGGCAGCCGCGGCATTCACCGCGATGGACAGCCGTTCCTGCGGCAGCTGCTGTACCAGCTGCATGAAGCCCTGGCCCTCGGCCGGACCGAGCAGGTTGGCCGCCGGCACCCGCATGTCGGTGAAAGCCAGCTCGCGGGTGTCGGTGCCCATCGCGCCGATCTTCTGCAGCACCCGGCCGCGTTCGAACCCTTGCAGCCCCTGGGTTTCCGCCACGATCAGCGACAGCCCTCTGCCGCCGGGCGCGTTGCCGGTGCGGGCCACGATGATGAGCAGGTCACAGTGGGTACCGTTGGTGATGAACGTCTTCGCACCGTTGATCACGTAATGGTCACCCTCGCGCCGGGCTGTGGTGCGCACGGCCTGCAGGTCGCTACCGGTGCCCGGTTCGGTCATCGCGATCGCGCCGACGAACACACCGGACGCCAGTCTGGGCAGCCAGCGCTGCTTCTGCTCGTGGCCGCCGTAGGCGTTGATATAGTGCGCGACGATCGGGCTGTGCACCAGGTAGGCCCAGCAGTCGTCGGCGATGTAGCCCTGCTCGCGCAACACCACGGCCTCGTGCGCGAACGTGCCGCCACCGCCGCCGTACTCGATGGGGCAGCTGATGCACAGCAGGCCGATCTCGCCAGCCTTGTTCCAGAACTCGCGGTCGACCGCGTGCTGTTCGGTCCACCGCTCGTGGTTGGGTTCGGATTCCTTGGCCAGGAAGGTGCGGGTGAGGTTTTGGAGCTGGTCGAGCTCCTCGGTCATCCACGATGATCGGTAGGTCATAGTCTGTCCTCGGTGGCCGGTGAAGTTGCCGGCGATCCGTTCGGCGATCTTCGTCGCGGTGGCAAGGGTTTCGGTGTCGGGGACGACCTGGCCGATCTACCCGATCTGCCCGTCAAAGGCCGCGGTCGCCGCGGTGTTGACGATGACGGCTTCTCCGATGCCCATGCTGTCCGACGGTACGGCAGGCTCTGCAAATGGTCAGCGGTGCTCGGCGTCCCCGCGCAGGGCAGCGCGGCCAAGATCGGCAGAGCCCACGACGCCGCCGTCGCCCGCATGTACGCCGAGCACCCCGCCCAGCTGCGCTACCTGCGCCGCGCGCTGATCGACCCGGAACACGACAACACCAAGATGATCATCTTGCTTGCCGACCTCACTCTCAGCCAGGTCCGCGGCCTACGTGCCGCCGGCATTTCCACCAAGCCCGATCCAGAGCACACCCAGGCGCTGGGCATCCTGATCCGCGAACTCGGCCCTGATCCGCGAACTCGGCCCTGATCCGCGAACTCGGCCCTGATCCGCGAACTCGGCCCTCGCCTGCGGCAACCCGTGGTCGAGTAGTTCTGGAACCACCTCGCCCAGGACGCGCCCACCGCCGGGCCACCGCCAGAGCCGACGATCAAAATCAGACCAGTCCCGCGCCCCTGACACAGGGCTCCGGCGTGCCTGCGGTGACGTTCTCCCGTGCCGCGGCGGGTGCGGCCGAACCCGGCGGTGTCTTCCGGCCCGGTTCAGCCTGGCCACCCGGTTCAGCCGCGCGGCGTGGAGCGGTCGGTGAAGCTTCGGCTGCAATTCGGATGCAAGAGGTATTTTGCGGGGGCTTCCCGACTGCGGACCGGATGCGGATCAAATATTCAGTGGAGGCCGATGGTGAGGCGTCGTGGCTGGCTCCCGGTAGCCGCGTGTGTGGGGGTCGGCCTTAACGGCATCCGGCTGCGCGGCCGGGTAGGTGCCATCGACGTCATCGAATCGGTGGACCATGGGCATCCGGGAGGCGAGCCCGGCTCGGACGACCCTCACGCGCAGCGTCCGTCGTACATCCTCCTCCTCGCCTCCGGAGTGCGTCTCGGCCCCGAGCATCGCCGCGCGGCCGACACATACGCGCGTCGGCACGGCCGCGAGGTCCTCAACCTGGTCCCAGCCGAGATGTCGGCGCACCGGATCCTCGACCTGGCGCGGATGGTCGACCCGTCCACCTACCGGTCAGCCCGGCTGGCCCGCGGTCGCGGGGCCTTCCAGGCGGTGCTCGTCAATGCAGAGGTGCTAGCCCGCACCGGCCTCACCACCGCGGACAGCACCGATCTCACCGATCTCACCGAGGCCGAGCTCGTGGCCGTGCTCGAGACGTGCAAACGGCACGCTGCCGCCTCCACCGACCTCGCCGTGCTGCCCGGCCTGGTCGGTGCCGAGCCGGACAACGATCGCACCCGGCTGTCCGTGCACCGCGCCGCCTATGCATGGGAGCCCGCCAGACGGGTCCTGCCCGCGCTGTGGGACGCCGCCATCCTGCTCGGGGCTACCAGCAACCCGCTCGCGGCACTCACGGCGGTGACGATGTCCTGGCTGCAGCCGGTCGCCGTGGGCGGTAGCCGGCTACGGGTGACGCCCGGGACGCTGCGGCGCAGCATGCTGACGCGGCGACGCGGTGACCTCCTCCAACTGGTGGGGATGCCGAGCCGAACCCGTGAGCTTCTCGGCGCACCGACCATCGGCCCGGATCCGGCGACGTGCCCGCGGGCTCCACGGCCGATCAGAATGGCGGGCAGGCCCACCCCCACGGAGGTCACCGAGAGGAGATCCCAGTACCGGCGGGATCTCGCCAACGGTCTTGACCGGTTCCTCGAGCCGCCTCGCACGACCTGCCCGTGGTGCGGCGGAAACGACCTCTCCGTGCGCAGGAGCAGGGTGCGGTATTTGTATTCCGGGTCGGTCGCGCGGCACCGCCGGCCGTACCGCTCGAAGATGACCCGGCGTCGCACGTCGCCGATCGTCCTGTTCGCCAGGTGGACGACATGGAACGGGTCGATCGCGTGCACGGCGTGGGGCAGCGTGTCGCGGACCGCCGCCTTGTAGATCGTGGACATGTCGGTCGTGACCGCCCAGATGTTCTCCCGCCACGCGCGGGCCTGGGCCTGAAGCCAGGCGGTCGTCGCGGCGGCGGTCCGGCACTCGGTCTGGCCGAGCAGGCCGTTGCTGCCGGAGGAATCGACGAACACGGTCTGCCACCGGTTCGCGTCCTCCACCCAGCGGCCCGCCGGGGCGTCCCAGTGGTACCGTGCCCGGCCCCGGCGATGGTCGTCGATCCCGAGCACCCCGACCAGCGGCAACGGCCCGGACACCGACCGGTGTGCCCGCGGCGTCGGCTCGGGCCCGGCCGTCCCGGCGGGCTCCGCGGGCCCGGCCACCCCGACGTTATCCGCCCCTTCCGCCTCCGCGGCGTCGTCGGCGTCGTCGGAATGGCCGGTGGGCTGCTCGGCCGGGAACGCCTCGTCGGGGTCAGTGAGCATGATCTCGACGGCCTCAGCGAGACGGACAAACGCCCCGTGCGCCGTGTGCCAGGAGATCCCGAGCGTCGCGGCGACCCGGTCGACCGGGACGAGCCAGTCCCCGCACAGATGGCCCATCCTCGCCCGGCCCGGCGCCGAGACCCGCGCCCCAGGCTCGGCGACCGGCCCGTCCTCGGTGAAACTGTCCCGGCCACAGGCGGCGTTCTCGCAGTACAACCGGCGTTTGTGCCAGGTCAGCGTCATCGGCAGCGCCGTCAGGTGCACCAGCCGCTGGCTGCCGGCCTCCTTGACCCGCCTCGAAGCCGCCCCGCAGTCCGGGCAGCACGCGACCACATCCGCGGACGTCACCAGATGCGCCGACCACCAGCCGTCCGCCTCCCGCTCGAGATCGGCGACCTCGACCCCACCCAGCCCACACAACTCGGCAACCACGGCACCGCTCATATTCGACACACGCACCCGCTCGCTCGTTGATCATGTTCCTTAGACAAAACACGATCTTTCCGGATGGCGGGTGCGGCCCATTTCCCGACCCCACGATCGACTACACGCAGTCACCGCGGGCCATCGCGATCCGTCAGTGCGCAGACACGGCCTCTAGCGAAATGCGGAGAGCCCCCTATCTCCACCGGGCCAGCCTGTCGATACCGACGCCCCGTCGCTGGTTGGACGTGGGAGGTGGCCATGGACATTTCTGTAACGTGGCGAGAACGGTCTGGCCGACGACCTCGTTCGACGCACTCGACATCGGGGCGAGCATCGAGGATGCGGAACGCCGACGCTGGGTAGATCGGGCCTACCGCGGGTTATTTCCCGATATCGCCGCCGATCTGGCCGACCAGTACGACGTCATCAGCATGTTCCACTACCTCGAACACACCCGGGATCCGCTGGCCGAGCTGGATGCCGCCGCACTCGCGCTGGCCCCGGGCCGCCATCTGCTGATCGAGGTACCGAATCCGGAGAGCCCCGCGGCCCGTATGTACCGCCAACTGTGGCCGGGATAGCTGATTCCGCAACATCAGCACCTTATGCCGGCGGCCAATTTGGCAGCTGCCCTGAACGAACGTGGCTTCGCGGTCCAGGAGATCCGGTTCGGTGATGTCCATCAGCAGGGGGACCCGGTGATGGCCCTGTATGGGCTGCTCCAGACCGTCGCGCCGTCACCGTCCTCAGCGTGGCGCACCGAGGAGGATCCAGGACGCCCGCGGAGGATCCGGGCGCTGACCGCGGCCGCCATGGTCCCCGCATTCGTAGCAGGCCTGGCCCTGGACGCGATGAGCCGGCCTTATCTGACCGCCGGCAGCCGGTCGAACGCCTACCGCATCCTCGCCCGTCGGATGTGAACCGGAGCGCCATATTCCCGCCACCCGCGCGTGATGGCCATGAATGGCCATGAACCGTGAGTGCCGGACACCACGGAACCATGGTGTCCGGCACCGTGCCGGCCAAAGAACCCGGGCGGGCATTGCCGATCGGAATCCGTTCCGGACGCCCTCGCCAACGCCGCTACACGTTCCTCCTAGCGGTTCGCCGTATTTCAGTGGCGCTCCGTCCAAGTTCTCTCGTCAGCTCAGGCCCAGTCCCAGCCCCAGTCCTTCTTGTCCTTGCCGTCCCAGTCCTTCTTGTGCTTG
>NZ_CDWWEW010000019.1:0-21575 GCF_977966315.1 Frankia sp. CeRuru1 | reverse complement strand
ACCTTCTTGTCCTTAGCGTCCCAGACCTTCTTGTCCCAGCTCTCCTTCTCCCAGCGGATCTTGGTCCAGTGCTCCTTGACGACGTGCTTGGTGACGCGCTTGTCCTTCGGGCCGTCGTGACCATCGGAGGCCAACGCGCTCGTGGCCGCGGGCCCCGCGGCGACAACCAGAGCCGCCGTCGTGGACAGAGCGACAACTGCGGCTTTTCTCCTTGCGGAACTTCCCATGACTCCCCCATTGCTAGCGGAAAATGACCAAATACTGTCGGCAGTGGAGGCCATTTCGGTCAGCGAGGACCGAAATCGGATCACCGACCGAACTCGAGCGATCCGCACTCAGGCTGATTTCCGCGGAGAAACACGCTTCCACGCAAATGACACAGCCCGCCCCGGGATCTTGGGATCTTCCCCTCCCGGCACCTCCGACTACGGAGAGTAGCTTCGACGTTGCCAATAGGTGGGAGGCGCTCATGATCGACTCGGGTGAGTCCATCCGGGTGGCTCCAGCGGAGCCCTCGGCGGCGACACCACCTGACGGATCACCTGACAGCCCCACGATGGGGCGCCGATCGGCAGGCATCGGCATCGGCCGGCCTGTTCGTGGCGGGGTTACTGTTCGCCGGCTGTTCCGAGCGGCATCGAAAAACTGGTAGAAATTGCACCCGCCAACTCGCCGATCATGATCGACCGGTAATTGACCGATATTCCTGGCGGCGGCGCGACAACCTCCCTAGGCTGCCTTCATGACGGGTTACCATCTGGCCCAGGTGAACATCGCCCGACTGCTCGCGCCGCCCGGCTCCTCCGCGCTGACCGACTTCGTCGCCGGTCTCACTTCCACCAATACGCTCGGCGACGGGCAGCCTGGCTTCGTCTGGCGCCTGCGGGCCGAGGATGGCGACACCGTCGTACGCACGTTCGTGTGGGAGGGCGACGGCGACCATGCGATCATCGTGAACCTGACCGTCTGGGAGTCGGTGGAGGCGCTGGCCAACTTCGTCTTCCGTAGCGGCCACGGGGCGTTCCTACGCCGTCGGCGCGAGTGGTTTCATCCCACCCAGCGGACGACCAACGCCCTGTGGTGGGTACCCGCCGGGCATCGGCCGGGGACGGACGAGGCCGAGGACCGGGTTCGTCACCTGCGGGCCCACGGTCCGACCGCCACCGCCTTCACGTTCCGGCTGACGTTTCCACCGCCGGACCGGCGGATCTCCCTGGTCCCGGGAAGCGGCCCGGAGAACACCGCCGACCAGCCAGGCCGAGCGACACCGAGAAACGCGGCGGCCAGAGGCTGATCCGGCGATGGGCTCCCGCGCCGAGGACGTGAAAAAATATGCTGGGAAGATGTACGGAAAATACGCATGAAACCCTTTTCAGGGGACGGTCGGGTCGGTGTGGTCGATCCAGTCGGACAGAATGGCACCAAAGACGGCCGGATCCTCCGCACGGTTCCAGAACGCGGTGGCGGCCTGGACCGCGGTGGCCCCGGCCAGCAGGTAGTCGGCGACGTCGCGCCCGTCGGTCACACCCCCGACCCCGACGATGTCCACACTCTCCGGGAGCAGGCGGCGTAGCTGGCGCACCTGACCGAGCCCGACGGGCTTGAGCGCCGGCCCGCTCATACCGGCGAGCTCGACGTCGACGACTGGTCGGTGCGCCTCGTCGACGGCGAAGGCGTTGGGGAAGGTATTCACCGCCGTGACGAACCGCGGGCCACCGGGACGCGCGGCGACCTCATCGATCACCGTTGCGAGCTCCGCCAGAGCCGACGGATCGGAGAACGGCGAGATCTTGACTCCGTAGGGGACGCGTCGGGCCGGATCGGCACCAGCCTGCGCCACCAGCGTGTCGCCCACCGCCGTGCAGATCGTCGCGGTGTGCCCGGGATCGAAGCAGGCGATGCGCTTCTGCGTTCCGCCGTCCCAGACGTTCGGGCAGGCCAGGTTCAGTTCGATCAGATCGACCCCCGTCCGCGCCACGACCGCGGAGATCTCGCGGTACTCGTCGACACCGAACCCGGCGACGCTGACGGTCAACGGCTTGCCCGCCAGGTGAGCGCGCCGCACCATGCCGGGCAGATGCGCGGCATAGTAGTCCAGTCCGCGGTTGGGAAGCCCGAGCGCGTTCAACGAGTAGACTCGGCCGGGCCAGTAGACGTTGCCGGAGTTGCCTGACCGCGGTTCTCTGGTGATCGAACCAACGACGATCATCGAGACCGCCGACCGGGCGAACGTTTCGACATCCTCGGCGGTCTTGCAGGTGCCGGCCGCGTTCATGATCGGATGTTCCAGGGAGACACCGCACAGACCGCTCATGACCCCACCCTAGGGTTTTCGCCTGGATCAGGTTCGTGACCGGCAATCGATGATCCGGGTCGCCACCCTCATGCCACGGCGGAGGTTTTTCCGTGGCGCGCCCGCAAACGGTCGATGGCCTTCTGGTAGACCTTCTCGCGCAGGGCGGCAATACGCAACGGCTCGAGCTCGGCGGTGCCGACCCGACCGCGGGCACCCACCGTCTCCGCGAACTCCGGGTCGGTGAGGAAGGGTTCCAGGGCGTCGGCGAGTGCGGGGGCGTCCTCCGGCGGGACGACCGTGCCGCCCTTCCATTTCGCCACCCAGGTGGCCACCCCGGTTGTCGCGGTCGCGACGACCGGGCGCCCCGAGGCCATTCCCTCGAGACCCGCGATGGAGAAGCTCTCGAACCGGCTCGGCACGACGACCGCCCGTGCCTCCTCATAGGCCTTGACCAGCTCGGGACGGGTCAGGTGGCCGGCGAAACGGCAGGTGACGCCGAGTTTGACCGCCTGCTGCTCCAGCCAGGTCCCGGTCGCCACACCCTCGATCGTGCCCGAGGACTGACCGGCGAAGACCACCGTCGCCTCGACACCCCGTTTCTTCAGCAGCGCGGCCGCCTCGATCAGGACATCCAGCCCCTTGCGCCATTCGAGCCGTCCGACGACGAGCAACGTCGGGTCGGTGTGCTGGGGCGACGCCACCTCCATGTACGGGGACCGGTCGAACGGGTAAGGAATGACGTCCGCGTCGGTGTCCCTATCCAGCCAGCCGAAACCGCGCAGCGTGGTGACGATCAGCTCGGAGGGAGCGGTGCGCGCGTCGGCGCGCAGAGCGGAGAACCGGTCGATCCGGTCGGCCACCGCGCCCCTGCCGTGCAGCCGGCCGTCCCGCAGGCGCACATCCATCATCGTCGGGGTATGCAGGTGGATCACGAGGGGGATGTCGCGGCGCAGGGCGGTACGCAGGCCCCGGGTCTCGCCGTCCTGAGTCTCGATCACGTCGGGACGCAGACCGAGACGACGCAGCCAGAAAGCATAGGAAACCGCGAGAACGAACCGCAGGGAGAGCGAATCGCGAGGATGGTTCTCCCCCTGGAACGACCGGCCGAGTGGGCCGAGAAACCTGGTGACGGGCAACCGCAGGAGAGGCCGCCGGTGCACCATCACCCCGTCATGATCCTCATCCGTGCGGTAGCGTCCCTGCGCGCAGAGGATATGAACCCGATGACCGAGCGCGACCAGTGCGTGAGCGATGTCGTGTGTATAGACTCCCGCCCCGTCCCAGATGATCGGCGGATACTGCTCGCACAAGAAGACGATCTCCATGCCCCATCCCCCACCGCGAGCGAACTTCGGTCAGCTCACCTTATCGCCACGATAACCGGTTGCTGCGGAGGTTTTGGATTTGCGACCACTCGCGCCGCGCCGGCCCACAGATAGGGGTATAGCGACTTCCCTCGCGGCCCGGCTCGCGAGGGAAGTCGCCGGGATACCTGGTCCGGGGCGTGGGCTAGGGGGACGGACTAACCACTCAGCCGCGCAACGGCATGGACCGGCCGGTCCTGGAACCGTGCGCCGGCGGGACCCCGGTGCCGTACAGCCGCGGACCCGACAACCCTCCCGAACCCGAACCCGAACCGGTGGCCGGCCCTAGCCCGGCACCCGTCGGCCGGGTGACCTTCGGTTCGATCCGGCGCAGCATGACGGCCGTGAGGATCAGTGCCACGACACCGATCAGCACGCAGATCACGATGTCGAGGACCCAGATCGCCACGCTGTGCTTCCACAGCCCGTCGGCCGGGTCGGTCCGCAGGGTCTCGTTACCGAACTTGCTGACGTCGTTGAGATCGTCCGTGGACGCCAGGGCCGCGAACCCCCAGCGGGCCGGGACGAGCAGGCTGATCTGCTCCAGCACGGGGCGCCCGACCAGCGAGGTCAGTCCCCCGGAGAACACCAGCTGACCCATCGTGACCAGGACCAGGATCGGCATGGTCTTGTCCGCGTTGTCGATCAGCGTCGAGACCAGCAGACCGATCATCATCGAGGCGAGCGCCGCGACACTCACCGCGATCAGACACTCCAGCACCGGCGAGCCGAGCACGACCGCCCTCGGCGGGGTCCGGCCCACCAGCCCGATCAGGGTGAAGACAAGACACTGGGCGGTGGTGATCCCGGTCAGCAGAATGATCTTTGATCCAAGGTAGGCGGTGCGGGACAGCCCGATCGTGCGTTCCCGCCGGTAGATCGGCCGCTCCTTGACGATCTCCCGGACCGAGTTGGCCATGCCCATGAAACAGGCACACAGCACCAGGACGAGGAGAACCTTCGTCGCGTCGGTGTTCGGCGCCTGGGGTAACGCACGCAGCCCGTCCGGGGCGCGGATCACCTGTGGGACGACGCCGAGCAGGAACGGGAAGGCAATGATCAGCCGTAGGTACGACCGGTCGGCGAGCACGACCCGCCAGTACCGTCGGGTCAGCGTCGCGAGCTGGGCCCGGACCGGCTGCTGGCGCACGCTGGGCAGCTCCGGCGGTGCCTTGCGCACCGCGGGCGCCACGATCGCGGAGGGTACGAAGAACTCCGAGTCCCGGAACCGCTCCGCCATCTCCTCACCCGGAGTGGCCTCGAGCTCGCGGAACACCGCCGCGAACTCGCGGAAGTCCTCCTTGCCGAAGAACCGCAGCGCCCCGTCCGCAGGCCCGAAGTAGGCCACGTGCCCGCCGGGCGCGAGCACGAGGATGAAGTCGCACAGGTCCAGGAACAGCACACTGTGGGTGACGACGATGACGGTCCGGCCGGTCTCGTCGCCGGAGCCGGCGCCGCCGCCCTTCGCCAGGCCCCGCAGGGTTTCCATCACAGACTGGTCATTGGCCGGGTCCAGGCCGGAGGTCGGCTCGTCCAGGAACAGCAGAGAGGGCCGGGTGAGCAGCTCCAGCGCGACGCTGGTGCGCTTCTTCTGGCCGCCGGAAAGCCGGAAGACCGGTGTGTTGGCGTGCGCGGTCAGTCCAAGCTGGCCGATGACCTCCTCCACCCGGGCCCGCCGCTCCTCGGCGGTGGTGTCGGCGGGGAAACGCAACTCCGAGCCGTACAGCAGAGCCTCACGCACGGTCAGCTGGTCGTGCAGCGGGTCGGCCTGCGGCACGTACCCGATCCGGCGTCGCAACTCGTCATACTCGGCGTAGAGGTCACGTCCCGCGTAGATCACCGATCCCCGGTCCGCCGGTCGGAAGCCGGTGAGAGCGTTGAGCAGCGTGGACTTGCCGGCCCCGCTCGGTCCGACGACGCCGAGCAGGGAACGGCCCGGCAGCCGGAAGGTCATGTCGTGCATGAGCTGCTTGGTGCCGGCCCACACCGACAGCGCCTGCGCCTCGAAGGCCACGTCACCGGAATCGACGTATTCGACGAGCGAGTTTCCCTCGAGCTGGAACAGATGATGGCCGATGGCGATGATGTCGCGTTGCATCACCCGCGCCCGGGTGACCCGGTGACCGTTGACGAAGGTGCCGTTGGCGGAAGCGAGGTCGACGAGCTCGACACCGGCCACCGAGATGTGCAGCTCGGCGTGATGGCGGGACGCGAGCAGGTCGCCCACGTTGATGTCGTTGTCGCGGGACCGGCCCATCCGCACCCGTCCGATCGTCAGCGGATGCACGCGCCGCCGGTCGTGCACGATCGTCGCCTGCCCCACGGCCGAGTCGGGCCCGCCCGACTGCGCAGGCGCCGCTGGGACGGGCGCCGACGCAGCGCCCGGCGCCGGTTCGGACCACCATTCCGCGCCCGGCACCGCCGCCCCCGGCGACGGCGACGGCCAAGACGGCGACGGCGGTGACGACGGTGACGACGGGCCGGCAAGGGGGATGGGTGCCCCGCCCGGGCTATGGGTCGGCGCGGTCGGCGGGATCATCGGCGGGGCCGGACGCAGAACGAGCACCACCTCGGGTCCGTCCACCGCGCCGAGCCGGAGCCGGAGCTCCCCGGAGACGGCGAGACCGCCCACACGGCAGCCATCCCGCCATAGACCGTTGGCGCTGATGTCCTCGATCCGCCATCCGCCGACGTCGGGATGCAGCACCAGATGCCGGCGCGACACCCGGCCATCGTTGATCACAATGTCGGCCGTACGGGCCCGCCCCACCACGACCGGCTTGTCTCCGGTGAGCGTCGCCTCCCCCGCGGGGGTGGTGACGTGAAGCGGGGTCGGAACCACCAGCACTCTCCCTCGCTCCTTCGATCGCCAGACGCACCATAGTGTGCCTGTGCAGAGGGAGTTTTCCCGCCCCTTCCGCAACATGTCCGAAAGCTGACGGCCACGAGACGGCGCCACGACGGGTTGGAGCGTGCTGGATCCGGACACCGACCGGTCCGGGGAACGAGGAAATGCGGTGGGCGGGTGGTGGAAATCGAATCAGTTCCAGCGGGCCGCACGGGTGCCGCCGTCGGGTAGGCGGGCGGAACCGACGGCCTGACCGCGGTTGTTGACCGCCACGGCGCGGCTGGTGCCGCCGCCGAAATCGCCCAGGAGCACCATCCGACCGTGGGACCAGCGGAATCCGTGCTCGGCGCCGTCGGGCGTACTGCTGACGCCAACGATGTCGCCACGGTCGCTGATCGCCGCCGGCGTGCTGGAAGGGCCGCCGAGGGTGCCGAGATCCGTCACGCGGCCGTCCTCCCAGCGGAAGCCGCGACCGCCACCGTTGCCGTCGAACGTCGAACCGACGACCTGCCCGGCGTCGTTGATCGCCGTCGCCAGGCTGCCACGACCGCCCAGCGTGCCAAGATCGATGATCCTCCGACCCCGCCAGACGACCGCGTGCATCGTCCGATCGGCGGTCTGGGCCCAGCCGACGACGTCCCCACGATCGTTGATGTCGGCGGCCCAGCTCCCGACACTACC
The DNA here is from genome assembly GCF_977966315.1 of Frankia sp. CeRuru1. Taxonomy (NCBI): domain Bacteria; kingdom Bacillati; phylum Actinomycetota; class Actinomycetes; order Frankiales; family Frankiaceae; genus Frankia; species Frankia sp. CeRuru1. The sequence continues at coordinate 14,386 of NZ_CDWWEW010000019.1, read as the reverse complement.
GGGCAGGTCGGGCAGATCGGTCCACCGCCCTCGGGTCCACCGGGCGGTGCGGGAACGGCCCCCCTCGTCCACCCGAACGGCGACCTGTCCGCTGTCACTCACCGCCACGGCAAAGCTGGCGGCACCCGACGGCGCGCCAAGATCGACGGTCCGGCCACGCCACCAGCTCACGGCACGAGGCGGCGCGGTGAACGTGGTTCTGGTCCCGACCACCTGGCCACGCTCGTTCTGGTCCTCGACCCGGAAATCGAGATCGACGAGAACGCCGCCGGGCCGGAACGCGAATCCGGTGTCGGGGGCGCCGCGGTGGGGGCGGAAGCCTGTCACCTGGCCTGCGTTGCTGATCCGCGATGGCCCGGGGGCCCCGTCCGGCAGCGCCGTCACCGCGCTGTCCGACCATCGCAGGCCGTGGAGGTCGTAGGAGCCCGCGGAGCCGATGCCGACGACCTCTCCCCGGTCGTTGATCGCTGTCGCCGTACTGAACAAGTACCCGGATGGAAAGCCCAGATCCACCGGCGCAACCGGCCCACCCGGGGCCGCGTGCCGTCGCGCCGCGGCGCCGTTCGCCGGAACCATCGCCAGGATGAGGGCGGCAGCCATCGTGCCCGCCATGGTCGCCGCCCGTACCGCCCGTACCGCCCGTACCGCCCGCATCATCGCCCTTCCGCAGGGGCCGGCCATGCTCCGGGAACGCCGTCCCGGACGCACCTCGAAGCCACGACATGAAGTGAGGCAAGTATTACGTTCCGCATCGACATCGGTGCCGTCGACTCGGCGTGGGCTCGACGACCGCGTGGTCCTTTCGTGGTCCGGAGGCGATCGAGCCGCCGGTCACGGCGTTTAGTGAGACGTCAGTGCCAGATACCGAAGAAAAACCACATTGTCGAGTTGTCGGACCTCGACGAGGCGAAGGGGCGAGCGGACGTCGTTGGGGAAGACCCCCGGTCCCACAAAGGTCGGCGCATCGCGCTCGCCGACGAAGAACGGGGCGACGGTAAGATGCAGCTCGTCGACCAGGCCGGCGGTGAGGAAGGCCGTATGCAGCGAGGTACCACCCTCCACCAGCAGCCGGCGGACGCCGCGCCGGGCGAGATCGGTCAGGATGGCGGCGACCTCGACCCGGGGCCGACCGGGAAGTTCGACCAGGATGACGCGCGCGGTGAAGGTGGCGCGTTCGGTGCGGGCAGCGGGCGCGGTGCGGATCGCCGCCGACGCCGATTGCGGCGTTGACAGCTCGGGAGACGAGGTCGGCGCGGCGATCGCCAACGACGATCCGGCCCGACGGTAAATGATCGTCTCGACCGGGTCGGTAGTGAACAGCCGAGCGCTCGGGTCGAGATCTCCCCCACCGGACAGCACGACCTTGATCGGCGTGGGCGGACGCCCGGCCGCCTCCCGCGCCGCCCGACGGTGCTGCGCGCGCACGGCGAGGCGGGGATTATCCCGCCGGACAGTGGCCGCGCCGACGAGGATCGCGTCACAGCCGGCACGCACCTCGTCCACCCGGTCGAGATCGGCGGCACTGGAGAGGATCAGCCGCTCATCCGAGCTATCGTCGATGTGCCCGTCCAACGACATCGCGCAGCTGCAGATGACGTACGGCCGGCCAGCAACAGCGCCTCGGCCCACAGCGTCATTGTCGACGATGACACTGTCGACAATGTCATCGTCGACACGCCGGCTCATTCCCATGACGACCATCATCCCAGACCCGACATGCCCGGCAGACCTGTCGGACCCTGGGACTACCGTCAACAGATGTGCGGATCGCGACGTGGAACATCAACTCTGCGAAGGCTCGGCAGGCCCGCCTGATCGAATGGCTCGACCGGGCCGAGCCGGATGTGGTGTGCCTGCAGGAGACGAAGCTGTCGGACGACGCCTTCTTGAAGCTGTTCGACGAGGATCTGTTCCGCCGGGGCTACCGGGTCGCCCATCACGGCGACGGCCGGTGGAACGGCGTGGCGATCCTGTCCCGAGACACCCTCGACGACGTCGCGCGGGGTCTTCCGGGCGATCCGGGCTTTCCCGGTCCCGAGCCTCGCGCCATCGCCGCGACCTGCGGCGGCATCCGGATCTGGTCGCTGTACGTACCCAACGGCCGGACCATCGACGACCCTCATTACGCCTACAAGCTGGCCTGGCTCGCCGCGCTGCGCGAGGTGGTGGCCGAGGCCACGGCCCAGGGCGCGGTGATGGCGTTGGGTGATTTCAACATCGCGCCAACGGACGCCGACGTCTGGGACATCACCCAGTTCGAGGGCGCCACCCACGTCACCCCGGCGGAACGCGCGGCACTCGCAGAACTCGTCAACGCCGGGCTCATCGATGTGCTGCGGGCCCGCTGGCCCGACGACGCCGTCTACACCTACTGGGACTACCGCCAGCTGTGTTTCCCGAAGAACCTTGGGATGCGCATCGACCTGGCTCTGGCGACCGCCGACGTGGCGGGCCGCGTGCGCGCGGTCTGGGTGGACCGGGCGGCCCGCAAGGGTGTCGGGACGAGCGACCACGCTCCCGTCATCGTCGATCTGGACACCGCGCCGGACGGCGACATCGGGCCGATGGTGCCGCCTCCGTCGAGTGGTAGCTCGGCCGGACGGTCCGCCCCGGGACGGACCTCCTCCGCCGGCACCGGACCGCGCCGCCGCTGAGCCGGGCGGTCCCGGCAGGATCGACCGGTCCGGCGGGGTATGCCGCCCGGTGCGAGGGAACCGCTGCCCGGCGTGCGGACATCGGCGTCCGCACGCTGGGTGCGCTCCTCAGGCGGTGGAACCGGCCGCGACCGGCGTGGCCGGCTCGGCGGGCCGCGGCGTCGCGGATTCCGCCGGCAGCCCCGGGGAGCCACCCTCCGCAACCTCGGCCGGCCGGGCGTCGCGGACGACCGGGGTGATCTCAATCCGGGTCGCCTTGGGCTCCGCCGCCGCGCCGACGAGACGGACTGTCAGGATGCCCCGGTCGTAAGTGGCCGAGATCCGCTGCGCGTCCACGCCCTCGGGAAGCCGGAACTCCCGGCGGAAGGAACCGTGCCAGCGCTCGCGGTGCACGCGACCAGCGTGCTCGCTCTCGCTGCCGGCCGCACGCTTCCCGCGGACGACCAGGCGACCCCGGTCGATCTCGACCGCGACGTCCCGCTCGACATCGACCCCGGGCAGCTCGAGGTTGATCAGTACATCCGCTCCCTCGGTAACCACATCAGCCGACGGGACGGCGAACTCGGTGACCGACGACCGTCCGGTAAGCACCGGACGCCGCGGGCCCCAGGCACGCCGAACAATCTCGTCGAACTCCCGGTCCATGCGCCCCAGCGCGGCAAACGGGTCCCACAGGTAGGTGCTCACGACGCTCCCCCTCCAAAAGATTGATCTTTCTAGGGCCGATCTCTGTACATCGATGCCGATCGAGACGCGCCCGCCCCTCAGGCGCCCCCTGGACGGATCACCTTCGGTGCGACTGCCTCCCGCTCTCACAGTTAGTGAGTCTAAGACGCTCAACCTTGCTGTTGCAAGTGAGGGCAAAGAATTTGTTGGATGTGAGGCAGGACACCGAAGCGGCGAACGGTCGCAGCGGCCGGCACCGAGCAGCCGGGCGGCGGGGGCCCGGCGCCGGCCCGCCGCGGCGGGCCGGCTCTCCTGGAGCGAGGAGCCGGCGATCGTGCGGCCGCGAGCCGCCCCGAGCTCCGGGCCGCGACGCCGCGGAATGGCGGCACCGGATCCGGGCACCATCGGCCGAACCGCCGACTCGGGATCAAATTAGTCCGGGATCACGGCAAATCGTTTGCGCCGGACATAGCCGAAGCCCGATTACCACCGACAAACTACCCCTTGAGTGAGGGTTACCGGGAGTGACCATAAGATAGCCACAGCACCGTGGTATAAAGTCGCACGCGCTATACCGGACTGCGTGTTGGGGAGGCTGTTCGTGTACCACGAGCGAACGGTTGCAGCACCGTACGAGGCAGCACCGTACGAGATTGTTGGACGGGGTTACCACAAACGGCCCGTCCCATCGCGCAGCCACCCGGCACCGGCCCCGGCGTATCCGTGACCATACGGGATTCGAGGTCCGCCCCCCGATCAGGGGTAACCAGCCGCACCCGGTTGACGAGGTGAGGACCGGCCAGGACACAAGATCATCGTCATCCGTCGTAAGCCGATGACGCCGAGAGAGGACAGGACGAGGGAGTGGCTTTGAACGAAAGCGGTCGGCGCGCGTCCCTTGCGGTCGCGACGCCTGAAGGTGGCGCGTTCTTCCCGGCGTTGCACTTCGACGACCTGCCGGCCTCGGTGGTCAGCCGGTTCCGGGAGGTCGCCACGCACCTGCCCGACACGCCCGCGCTGGTCTCTCCCGGCGTCGTCATGACCTTCGCCGAGGCTGATCGCCGGACCGATGACATCGCGATGGCGGTCCTCGGCCGCCTCGACGCGAACGAGGACGGTCCGGTCGCGACCCTGCTGCCGCACAGCGTGGCTGGCCTGCTGGGCGTGCTGGGCGTGCTGAAAACCGGGCGCCCGGTCGTCCCGCTGGATCCGGTGGTGCCCGCCGAGCGGATGGCACAGATCGTTCGGCAGGCCGGCTGCGTGGCCCTGCTGACCGACCTGGGCGACGGCTCCGTGGCCCGCTCGACGGTGGGCCTGCAGCCGGTGGGGACCAACGGTTCGAACGCCACGGCGGAATCCAGCGTGAATCCGGACGCCCTGCTCGCCGCGCTGGCCGGGGGCGGCCCCCGCCTCGTCCTGGACCTCGCCACGGCGGCCGCGGACGGTGCCCGGTGGATCGCGGCGAACGGCGCGGACGCGGTCTGGTGGCCGCAGCCGCTGGTCGACGATCCGGCCTGCATCGTGTTCACCTCCGGTTCAACCGGCGCGCCCAAGGGCGTGGTGTGGACCAACGGCACGTTCCTGTGCGACGCCTACGCCGGCGCCGAACGCCTCGGTTTCGCGCCGGGCGACCGGCTGGCCCTCGTGCTGCCGTACTCGTTCGCCGCCGGCATCACCGTGGTGGTGTTCGGTCTGCTCAACGGGGCCGGGGTGTATGCCTATGATCCCCGGGCGGCGGGCCTGAGCGGCCTCGCCGACTGGATCTCCTCGCAGCACCTGACCGCGCTGCAGACCACTCCGTCCCTGCTGCGCTCCCTCATCGGCTCACTCGAACCGGACCAGGTCCTCACCGACCTACGGATCGTGACCACGTGCGGGGAGGCCGTCTACGGACGCGACATCACGGCGCTGCGGCCGCACGTGCCACCGGCGTGTACCTACGTGAACTGGTCCGGTGCCTCCGAGATCGCCTCCCTCGGCTTCTTCGAGGTCCCGCCGGGCACCCAACCGCCCGCGGGCACGGTACCCGCCGGACTGCCGGCGACCGGCAAGGAGGTGGTACTGCGCCGCGAGGACGGCACGCCCGCCGATCCCGGCGAGGTGGGCGACGTGGAGGTCACCTCGGCCTACCTGTCGGCCGGGTACTGGGGGAACACGGAGATGACGGCGTCCCGCTTCACCCCGCTCACCGATGGCCGGACCACCTGCCGGACCGGCGATGTCGGCCGGTTCGAACCCGACGGCACGCTGGTCCTGCTCGGCCGCCAGGACACAGCGGTGAAGATCCGCGGCTACCTCGTCGAACCGAGCGAGGTGGAGGCGGCGCTGCTGAGCTCCGCGGAGATCGCCGAGGCGGTCGTCACCGCCGTCGCGCATCCTTCGGCGCGGAACCGGCTGGTCGCCTATGTCGTGCCGGCGGTACACGGCAACACCCTGTCCCCGGTCCGGATCCGGCGGAGGCTGCGCGAGAAGCTGCCGGTCTGGATGGTCCCGACGACGATCATCCCCCTGACGGAACTGCCCCGCAACGAACGCGGCAAGGTGGACCGGGGCGCGCTGCCGCCCCCGCCGGAGGCCCCGGCCGTCTCCGCCCGGCCGAGAACGCAGTGGGAGATCGTCGTCGCCGACATCTGGACGCGGGTCCTCGATCTCGAGGAGGTCGGCATCGGGGACGACTTCATGGAGCTCGGCGGCGACTCCCTGGCAGCGAACGAGCTGCTCACCCTGGTCGCGGAGAAGCTCGGGATCACCATGCCGTCATCGGCGCTGGTCGACGCGCCGACGCTGGGCGAGTTCGCCCGCGCGCTGTCACTCGCGCAGCAGTCGGGTCCGCGGCACCCCACCGTTGTCCCCCTGCGCACCACCGGCTCGCGGCCGCCGCTGTTCTGCTTCGCCGGGGCCGGCGCGCTCGCCCTCGGCTTCCACTCACTGGCCCGCCGCCTTGGTGACGACCAGCCGGTCTACGCCTTCCAGGCGCACGGGCTGGAGCGGCGGGGTTTCCCGGACTGGAGCGTCGCGCGGACCGCCCGCCGCCACCTGGAGATCATCCGCGTCCTGGCTCCCCGGGGTCCCTACCTGCTCGCCGGGCACTCGCTGGGTGGCCTGATCGCCATGGAGATCGCCCAGCAGCTCGCCGCCGCGGGAGAAGAGGTCGGTTTCCTGTCCATCATGGACACCTACCTGCCGGCCTCGCTGCGAATCGAGTCGGCCGGGTCGGGCGACACCGGGTCGGGCGCCACCGAGTCGGCCGGCGCCACCGAGTCGGCCGGCGCCACCGGGTCGACCGGCGCCACCGCGCCGTCGAAGGCAGCCGAGGACCACGCGCGCGGTTACCGCGGCCGGCTGGCGCGGTTCACCCAGAAGCTGCTACCGGAACAGCGGGCGAACTTCACCAGTAAGGCGACCCTCAAGAAAATGGTACAGATTCCGCTCACCGGGGTCGTACAGTTCGGCGGGCTCGAACAGTTCGACGTCTTCTTCAACCACGGGCGACTCCTCGAACGTTTCTACCGACCGCGGCCGTGGCCCGGCCGGGCCCTCGTGTACCGATCGGCGGAGAATCCGGACCCGGAGGACGCATGGTCGGCATTCCTCACCGGGAGCCATGACATCCATTTCGTTCCGTGTGAGCATTTCTACCTGCTCCGCGAACCGCACATCATCAAGATCTCGGAGCATTTCCGGGCCGAGATCGACCGGGTGGTTGCCGGGCTGGCTGAGACAGGCTGACTGCGACGGGCTGAGCACTCCGTTCGCCTAGCGGCGGTCGACTGCGTAGGTCACCCTGACGTCGGTGAAACCCAGCGCGCCGAGTAGACCGCGCAGCATGGCGGTGGTGTTCTTCCTGCCCAGGTCGAGCACCTGGCCATCCGTCCTCGCCGCGTCGGTCATCCGCGCCGACGCGGCCCGGTAGAGCTCCTGGTCGCTGCCGACCCCACCGAACAACCCGCCGACGCGGTTCAGCGCGCCGCGCTGGCGGGCCACCACGTAGCTGTGGTCAAGATCCAGCTCGGGCCTGGACAGCGTCGGGTTCGGCAGCTCGATGGTGACCGCACGACGGTCCGGGGAGACGGTGACCGCCTCCTTGCCGAGCGCACCAAAGTTGATCACCGAGTCGACGGTGCCGACCCCGACGAACAGGGTGCGCTCGCCGCGCAGCGCATCAGGGATCCACTTGCTGTCCTTCTCGAGGTCGACCACCACCTCGAAGTGGGCGCTGGCGGCGTGATAGTCGCTCAGCTCTTCCAGGGAGCGCAGTACCGCCGGGGAACTGCGGTCGACCGTCCTCTCCTCGAATGGGTTCGGCAGGCTCGGCCGCCATCCCGCCACCAGGGCGATGCCGGCGAGGACGAGCACGATGGCGACGACGGCAGCGACGACGGCGATCAACCGCAGTGGGCTGAGCCGGGACAACAGAGACCGCAGAGATCGCGGAGACCGGGTCGAGCGGGTGGGCCGGTCCAGGCCGGACTCGTCGTTCATGAGCGTCTTCTACCCGAAATGGCCGGCAACCACGCCGATGTCGCCGCTATGGCTCTCCGGGCGCGATCGTGGAGCCACACTGGGCGGTGCGGGCGAGAATGATCGCCGTACGGTCGTCGCCCTGCCGCCCGGGCGCGTATCGGCGAACCGCGTCGAAGGCGTCGTCGAGCAGCGCCACCGGCGTGCGCGTGGGATCACGGAGGATCTCGGCGATCAGCCGGTGCAGCCCGAACTGCCGCCCGGCCTCGTCACGCGCCTCCACCAGTCCGTCGGTGTAGGCGAAGAGCACGTCGCCCGGTTCGAGCCGCAGCGTCTGGATTCCCCACGCCCCGGGCTCCGCGAGCAGGCTCGACATCAACGGGCCCGTCGGAGGCAGCCGAACGACCTGCGCCGTTCCCAGCCCGGAGCCGACGATGGAACCGGGTCCCGGCACCCGCCCGGGCTCGGGGCCGGCACCGTTCGCCCCATCCCCCGACCCGCGGGCCGATCCGACAGCATGGGCGGGTCCGACAGCATGGGCGGGTCCAACAGCATGCGCGGGTCCAACAGCAGCCGCCATGGCGGATCCGCCCGCCCCGTCACCGGGGCCGCCTCCCGGCCGGGCGGGATCGCGGGGGCCAACCAGGTGAGCGGTCGGAGCGGGTACCTCGCGTGAGGATGCCCCGCCGGGAAGCACCGCGTCCGCGGGTACCTTGCCTGTGGGCAGCTCGCCCACCGACACCGCGCCCACCGACACCGCGCCCGCGGGCGGCTCGCCCGCCGAGGCCATGTTCCCGGGCACCGCCCGGCGCAGCAGGAGCGTGTCGGGATGACCGGCGTTGACGTAGGACAGGTCCCCGGTCCGCAGGTCGACGACGGCGATGATCGCGGTCGCGAACATCTCCTCGATCTCACCGAGGTTGTCCACCGTCCACTCCAGGGCCCGACCGGGATCGATCTCCGTCGACAGAGCCGCGTCAAGCAGTTGCTTGAGCCGCAACGCGAAGACCCCGGCCGCGGCTCCATGACCGGAGACGTCACCGACCACGACGGCGACCCGCCCGTCGGGCAGCTCGAAGGCGTCGTACCAGTCCCCCGCCAGTTCGCCCTCGGCCGGATCGACCCGGCCGTGCAGGACCAGGCCGCGGGCCCGCAGGAGCGAGGGCGTGAGCGCGTCCCGCAGTGCGATCACGGCGGGTCCCTGCTGGGCCAGAGCCTCCCACGACCGCTCGTTCTGGCGGACGAGCCGCACCAGCTGGGCGCGCATCGTCTCGACGTCGGCGGCCAGCTCCACGATCTCCTTGGGGCCGACGGAGGGAATCCGGGTGTCGTAGCGACCGGCGGCCACCGCGTTGACGGATCGCTGCAACGCTCCGATCGGGCGGAGCAGCCATCGGCGCGAGATGATCATAATGGTCAGCAGGAACCCGAGGATGACGAACATCGCACTGGCCAGCGAGCTCAGCAGCAGCACGGAGGCACTCTCCACCCGCCCGGACGCCTCGACCTGCTCGCGGTCGATCGCCACGGCGAGCTCCGCGACCTCGCGGCGCAGCAGGTCGAAGTCCTGGCGCGCGTTGGTGCGCACGATATTCCGGGCAGCGGCGGTGTCTCCCCTCGTCATCGCGGCCAGTTCCGGCTGGACAACCTCGCGACGCCAGTCCCGGTACGCCCGGCCGACTTCCCCGTGCCGCGCGCGCAGCACGGGGAAGTCGGCCAGCAACGCGTCCAGCCGTGCCATCAGGACCGGGATGGAGCTGGCGGACTCGTCGTAGGGGACAAGGAAACCCCGGTCCCGGGTGATGATGTAGCCACGCAGAGCATTCTCCTGGTCGACGAAGTCGGCCAGGAGCATCGCGGTGGTGGTCGCCGCCGGGTCCAGATGCCTGCTCCGCTCCGTCGCGGCATGACGTGACCGCAGGGCGGAGACCACGGCCAACACCAGCATCACGATGATCGAGATGCTGGCGAGCAACGTCAGCACCCGGATGCCGCGCCGAAGGCCAGCCGTCTCGCCCATGTGCAGATTGTCGTCCAGCCGTCGGGCGCCGGTTGTGTCGGGTGACGTGCGGGGTCCCCCGGGGAGGCTCGTACGACAGCTACCCCATCTCACGGATGGAACGATGAGCGCCGCACTCAATGTGCTGCGCCGAATGATCGCGAATCTCGGCGGCGGCACGGACCTACTCCAGCCCCAGACTAGCCCCAGACTTTCACAGTGCTTGTTTGATGACGCGTCGGAAATGAGTAAACATGGTGGCACGTTGCCACTCTTTCGGACAAGGCGGAAACCTCCGGATTCCCACGGCACCGAGCGCTCCGGAGTGCCGGGAGCTGGAACGGTGCCCGTGGTCCACTCGTTAGGCCTGCTGAGCACGGCGGATCCGAGCCGGGATCCCGAGCCGGGATCCCGAGCCGGGGACTGGTCCGGCCACTGCGGTGCCCGGCGCCGACGGCGCCCAGTGCGTACCGCCGGGAGGCACGGGAGTTCGATCGGCCCCCGTGCCGCTGCCGGTCCCGCCAGCGGCCGTGCATTTAGTCGACCACGACGGCCTCCGCGGGCACGACTCCCCATAGAGCACGGTGGATGACGGAGGCACGGTGGAGGGTGACGGATCGACCGATCTCCGGGAGTTGAATGCATGATCTGGGAGGCTGTCAGACGATGACTTCGGGTTCGGTCACCGAACCGACGTACGCATCGAACGTGGCTGGTCGCCGCCACGGTGCGGCGCGGCCCCCGCGGCCGGCCGGGCGGTCGCCCGAGGGCCCGGCCGAGGCGGCGATCTGGACCCGCGGGCTCGGCAAGCGGTACGGCGATCGGGTGGCGGTGGACCATCTCGACCTCCAGGTGCCGCGCGGGACGCTGTCCGGTTTCGTCGGCCCGAACGGGGCCGGGAAGTCCAGCACGCTGCGCATGCTGCTGGGGTTGATCCGCCCCACGGCGGGCCAGGGGTACGTGCTGGGCGCGCCGATCTCCCATCCGGCCCGCTACCTGGGCCGGGTCGGGGCGATGATCGAAGGCCCGACGTTCCATCCCGGGCTGTCCGGCCGGCGCAATCTGGACCAGCTCGCCCTGCTGCGTGGGATCGGCGGGCGGCGCCGCGCCGATCGCGCGCGGCGAGTCGGGGAAGTCCTCGCACAGGTGGGCCTGACCGAGCGGGCCGACGACCGGTTCACCGCCTACTCCCTCGGGATGAAGCAGCGCCTGGGCATCGCCGCCGCTCTGCTGCCCGATCCCAGCCTGCTCATCCTGGACGAGCCGACGAACGGCCTCGACCCGGCGGGCATCCGGGAGATCCGCGCGCTGCTGGGCCAGCTGGCCGGCACCGGCATGACGGTCTTCATGTCGAGCCATCTGCTGACCGAGGTCGAGCAGATCTGCGATCATCTGGTGATGATCAACGGCGGGCGGATGCTGTTCCAGGGGCACGTCACCGACCTGCTCGCCGCCGAGGATCCCCGGATCCTCATGGTGCCCGAGCGGGACGACGACGCCCGCCGCCTGGCCGGGCTCCTCGGCGAGACCGGCCTTCGGGTCGAGATGGACCTCTGCCCCGGGCCGTCGTGCGACGCGGGAGTCGGCGAACGCCATCCGGTGGTGACCGCCCATGCCCGCGAGGGGGTGGCCGCGGACCTCAACCGACTGGCGATGCGCGCCGGCATCACCCTGCGCTCGCTGCGCACCCATCGGCCGAACCTGGAGGAGACCTTCCTGCGCGTCACCGGCGAGATCGACGGCGACCTCATCCGTTCCGAGAACACCCCGGACGGCAGCGTGCCCCCCGTGGGAGCCGGGCTCGACCCGGCCCAGAGCCGTGCAGGTGCCACATGATCACGGCTTTCCGCGCCGAATGGGTGCCGCTGTTGCGGACCCGGTTCCTGCTCGGGACGCTGGGGGCGGTCATCGCCTCGGCCCTGCTCGGCACCGTTCTGACCTTCGTCTCGGTGGGGCACAACGACTTCGATGGCGACCCCGTCACGGCCAGCGGGCTGTCCGCCGCGAACGGCGTCGTGCAGGGAGTGCAGGCGGTCAGCATCCTGCTCGGCGTGGTGGCCCTGTCCGTCGTCGCCGCGTCGCTCGCCGGCGACCATGCGCACGGGACCCTGCGCAACCAGCTCGTCGCCCAGCCGCACCGGCTCCGGCTTCTCGCCGGCAAACTGCTGGCTCTGGCGGCGTTCGTGGTCCTCGTCATCACCGTGGCGACCGTGGTCTCGGTCGCGTTGTCCTTCGCGCTCGCGCCGCTGAAGGGGGTGTCGACGGCCGCCTGGAGCAGCGCGGCGGGGCTGGCCGAACTGGGCAAGAGCTTCGTCAACCTGTGCGCTGGATCGCTCGGCTACGCCGCGCTCGGCGCCCTGGCCGCGATCGTCTTCCGCGCGCCCGCCGCGGCGATCGCGGTCGCGGTCGCCTACGCGCTGCCGGTGGAGATGCTGGTCACGCGCATCTACGGTCCCGCCCGGGCCTGGCTGCCGGTGCAGCTGATGGAGGCGATCACCACCGGTGGCTCCGCCGTCGCCACGCCCTACGCCGACGCGCTGCTGCGCGGGCTGGTCTACTGCACCGCGATGGTGCTGGTCGCTGTCGTCCTCTTCTGGCGCCGGGACATGACCTCATAAGGGAAATGGGAAATAAGGAACGTTATTTTGTCCCGAGTGTCCCGGGACCCCGAACTCCCAGGGACTCAGAGCTCCCAGGGACTTCAGTGCCCGAACACGTCGGAGTCGAGGGCGTCCGCCTCCCCCGCGGCGCCCCGGTCCAGTCCGGAGATCGCGGCGATCTCCTCGGCGGAGAGCGTGAAGTCGAAGACGTCGATGTTCTCCGCCAGGCGCCTGGGGCTGGCCGACTTCGGCACCACCACGATGCCCAGCTCGATGTGCCAGCGCAGGACGACCTGCGCGGGGGTGCGCTCGTGCGCGGCGGCGATCCGCGCGATCACCGGTTCGTCGAGCAGCCCGGTGCCGGCGCCCAGCGGGCTCCACGCCTCCGTCACGATCCCGTGCTCCGCGTGGTAAGCGCGGATCGCGGACCGGCCGAGTCGGGGATCGAGCTGGATCTGGTTCACGTCCGGCGCGGCACCGGTCTGGGCCAGCAGCCGGTCGAGGTGGGTCGTCTTGAAGTTCGACACCCCGATCGCGCGTACCTGGCCGTCCTTCAGCAGCTCGACGAGCCCCTTCCAGGCCTCGACGTACCGATCCCGCCACGGGTTCGGCCAGTGGATGAGGAGCAGATCGAGGTAGTCCAGCCCCATCCGGCGGGTGCTCTCCACCGCGGCCCTGCGCACGCCGCGGACGCTGTGTGAGCGTTTGTTGAACTTCGTGGTGACGAACAGCTCCTCGCGGGGCACGCTGACGGCGCGTAGCCCGGCGCCGACCCCCTTCTCGTTGCCGTAGTTGTGCGCGGTGTCGATCAACCGGTAGCCCAGCCCGAGCGCCTGTTCCACCACCCCCTGGACCTCCCGGTCGTTCAGCGGCCAGGTTCCGAGCCCGAGCCTGGGCATCCGGGCACCGTGCGCGAGCGGGACGGTGGGGACAGGCGAAAGCGCCACGGGCGTAGGACCTCTCTGGTACGAAGATCTGGTACGAAGAGATGCCGGGCGGCCGACCGGATCCGCGCTCCGGCCGGCCTCCGGGCATCCGGGCGACCCGGCCGCGATGGATGTGGTACCCACGTCGGCGAGCGAGACCCGGGGAAACGGGTCCGAAGACCCGGAGGGCAGACTGCCAGTATGAGCACCGCCAGGGACGACAGACTCGCGGTACGGCTACCCCAGGACGAAGCCGAGATCATCCGCTCGGCCGCGGAGGGTGAGGGCCTGTCCCTTGAGGACTTCGCCGTCGAGGCCATGAAGCGATACGCGCGAGAGGTTCTCGCCGACCGCCGCCTGTTCCGCGTCCCGGATGCCGACTGGAGCAAGCTCGAGGCGCTGCTCGACACGCCGCCGCCGGACTCCCCCCGGCTGCGCCGGCTCCTCGACGAGGAACCGGGCTCGGAGCAGCCGGAGTAGCCGGAGCACCCCGCCACCTCTGCCCGCCTCCCGGTCGGCCGACCGGGAGGCGGGCGGTCGACCGGCGATCCCGACCCGGTCCGACGCGGTCCCAAGAAAGGATCCTACGCAGTGCCCCTCGCCAAGCCCGCGGCCCTGTCCGAGGGCCCGGACCGGCTCACCTTCAACAGCGGTGACGACCTGCTCGACGGCTGGCTGCGCCACCACGCCCTCGAACACCAGCAGGACCGGACGACGAACACGTTCGTGATCGTCGATGGTACCCGGATCGCCGGCTACTACTGCCTGGCCACCGCCGCCCTGGAACGGATCCCCGGTTCACGCCGGTGGTCGCGCCGGTCCACCGAACCCGTTCCGGCGATGTTCGTGGGGCGGCTCGCGGTCGATGTCCGGTACCAGGGCCGCGGGGTCGGCGCCCAACTCGTGCGGGACGCCGTGATGCGGTCGCTGACCGTCCATCGCATGGTCGGGGTGCCGCTCCTGCTCGCCCACGCGATACGGCAACCCGGCCGGGCGTTCTACCGCCATCTCGGCTTCCTCGGCACCCACGTCGACCCCTACCTGCTCGCGCTGCCGCTACACGGCGCCGCCGGCGGGGGC
>NZ_CDWWEW010000018.1:19677-29470 GCF_977966315.1 Frankia sp. CeRuru1 | reverse complement strand
CGGGTACCCATTCCGGTACATCACCGTGCGGCTGAGCTATGCACTACGTCTGGGCTATGTGCTACGTAGCGCATAGCCGGGGTATGCTGGCGTAGCGGTCGCAAGGATCCGGGTGTGTGTCTAGGGGCGTGGCTCAATTGGTAGAGCACCGGTCTCCAAAACCGGCGGTTGCAGGTTCGAGTCCTGTCGCCCCTGCGCTGTTCGACAGCTGGCTGGTCCGATGACCTGACTGGTCCGATGACGCTGGTCCGATGACGGAGTGGGTGGAGTTGAGTGGCGACCGATACCCGTGACGCGGCACCGCGCCCCAAGCGGGCTACGCGTGCCGCGGGTCGACGTCGGTATCGGCCACTTGTGTTCATCCGCGAGGTCATGGCGGAGCTACGGAAGGTCGTCTACCCCGGGCGGAGTGAGCTGATCACCTATGTGCTGGTCGTGCTCGTCTTCGTCAGCGTGATGACGGCGTTCGTGGCTACCCTCGACTTCGGCCTCACGAAGGCGGTTCTCGCGGTCTTCGGCTGACGGGCCCCACCGGCCGGACAGGCCGGGGCCGAGGCAGGCGGTGGTCGCTGGAGCTGCCCGTCGGCGAGCCGGCTGCCCGTCCGGCCCCACGCCCGCGCAGCGCCGCTCCGCGGGTCCACAGCAGCAGAAGTGTTCACGAGAGTAAGGATCGTCCGCGTGTCCCAGTCGCCCGAGCACGCCTCTTCCGAGCAGGGGGAGGCCCTCGCCCGTCTCGATCCCCTCGCGGCGTTCGAGCACGACGAGGTGGCGAGCACGGACGCTGGCGCCGAACTTGGCGACGTCTACGCCGCCGCCGAGACCGATCCCGAGACCGATCCCGCCCCCGAGGGTGCTTTCCCGGCCTCCCCGGCGGTCGGGACGGTGCCGCCGGCCCTGACGGACGACGATGCCGACGACGCCGATGACCTGCGGCGGGCGATCGAGGACGCGCCCGGCGAGTGGTACGTCGTGCACTCCTACGCGGGGTACGAGAACAAGGTCAAGACCAATCTCGAGACCCGGATCTCCAGCCTCAACATGGAGGACTACATCTTCCAGATCGAGGTGCCCACCGAGGAGGTCCCGGTGGTCAAGAACGGCAAGCGGCAGCTTGTCCAGCAGAAGAAGTACCCGGGTTACATCTACGTCCGGATGGATCTGACCGATCAGTCGTGGTCGGCGGTCCGCAACACCCCGGGTGTGACCGGGTTCGTCGGGCTCACCAACCGGCCCTCCCCGCTGCGCCGGGAGGAGGTCCTCTCGATCCTCGCCCCGGCTGTGCCGAAGGAGAAGAAGGTCGAGACCGTCCGGGTGCAGGAGTTCGAGGTCGGCGAGTCCGTCACCGTCATGGACGGCCCCTTCGCCACGCTCCCGGCGACCATCAGCGAGATCAACCTCGACGCCCAGCGGCTGAAGGTGCTGGTCTCGATCTTCGGTCGGGAGACGCCCGTCGAGCTGCAGTTCAATCAGGTCGCGAAGATCTGATCCGCTCCGTAGAACCCCGGTAGGAAGACGAGCACATGCCTCCCAAGAAGAAGAAGATCACCGCGATCATCAAGCTCCAGATCAACGCCGGCAAGGCCACCCCGGCGCCGCCGGTTGGCCCCGCGTTGGGTCAGCATGGCGTGAACATCATGGAGTTCTGCAAGCAGTACAATGCGGCGACCGAGTCGCAGGCCGGCAACGTCGTGCCGGTCGAGATCACCGTCTACGATGACCGGTCCTTCACCTTCGTCACGAAGACCCCGCCGGCCGCGCGGCTCATCCTCAAGGCCGCGGGCGTGGAGAAGGGCAGTGGCACCCCGCACCGGGACAAGGTTGCCAAGCTCACCGCGGCGCAGATCCGCGAGATCGCCCAGACCAAGCTCCCGGACCTCAACGCCACCTCGATCGAGGCCGCCGAGAAGATCATCGCTGGTACCGCCCGATCCATGGGTATCACGGTCGGCGAGTAGTACGCCCTCGAGTTTCCCCCACCACCGGACCGACCAGTGGGAGGGCGGCCGGGCGCAGGTGCCGGGTGGACAGGACGTGTCCACGTCGCCGCGCCCCTTCGACGGCCGTCCGCCATCACCACGAGGAGACAGACAGTATGAAGCGCAGCAAGGCCTACCGCGCCGCGGCCGAGAAGATCAACTTGGAGAACCTCTACAGCCCGCTGGAGGCGGTCCGCCTCGCGCAGCAGACCTCGACGACGAAGTATGACGCGACGGTCGAGGTTGCGATCCGGCTCGGGGTCGATCCTCGTAAGGCCGACCAGATGGTCCGTGGTACGGTCAACCTGCCGCACGGCACCGGGAAGTCCCCCCGCGTCGCCGTCTTCGCCGCCGGGGAGAAGGCCGCTGAGGCGAGCGCGGCCGGGGCCGACATCGTCGGTAGCGATGACCTGGTCGCCCGGATCCAGGAGGGCTTCCTGGAGTTTGACGCGACCGTCGCGACGCCCGACCAGATGGCGAAGGTCGGTCGGATCGCTCGGGTCCTGGGACCCCGCGGCCTGATGCCGAACCCGAAGACCGGCACCGTGACGCTGGACATCGGCAAGGCCGTCTCCGACATCAAGGGTGGAAAGATCAACTTTCGGGTAGACAAGCAGGGTAACCTGCATATCGTCATCGGGAAGACGAACTTCACTGACACCCAGCTGATCGAGAACTACACGGTTGCCCTGGATGAGATCGTCCGGGTGAAGCCGTCCGCGGCCAAGGGCCGGTACCTGAAGAAGGTCACCTTCACGACCACCATGGGCCCGGGTATCCCGGTCGACCCGAACCGCACCCGCAACCTGCTCGACGAGGGTGCCGCCGCCTGATCCGGCCCGTCCGGAGGCTCCCGCCCGTCCGGAAGCACCGCCGCGCGAAGCCATGCGTGCGGTCGCCGGGCGGGCGAACAGCGACGAACAGCCGCGGACAACAATCGCGTACACTGATATCCAGTTCCACACCGAAGACCGCTGGTTGCCGTCTCCGTTCCCGTCGAGGGTCACTCCTCGTCCGGTTCGACCGACGGCCGAAGGCCCCGGGTTCTCCGGGCGGCCCGCGCAGGTGACGGACGGGAAGTTCCGTGACGGATGCACGCAGCCGGGTGACGCACCCGGTAGCGCCACCGCCGCCCTTCACGCCCCGTGCGCCTGCGCCGGGGCGTTCGTCATGTTCCGGGGGCGTTTCCGGATGACCAGCCGACACCCCGAAGGAGCCCCATGGCGAAAGCTGAGAAGACCGCCGCGGTGGCGGAGATCGTCGAGGAGTTCCGTGGCTCGACCGCCGCGGTGCTCACGGAGTACCGCGGTTTGACGGTGAGCCAGCTCACCGAGCTGCGGCGTGTCCTCGGCGAGGGCACGCGCTACTCCGTGGTCAAGAACACTCTGACCAAGATTGCGGCGGAGCAGGCCGGGGTCACCGGACTCGACGACCTGTTCGTCGGGCCGACCGCTGTCGCTTTCGTCAGCGGCGACCCGGTCGAGGCGGCCAAGGGCCTGCGCGACTTCGCTCGGGCGAACCCGGCATTGGTGCTCAAGGGCGGCTTCGTCGAGGGCAAACCGATGACCGCCGACGAGATTCGCAAGCTTGCGGATCTCGAGTCCCGCGAGGTCCTGCTGGCGAAGCTGGCCGGGGCGATGAAGGGCACGCTGGCCGGGGCCGTCGGGCTCTTCGCCGCTCCGCTGTCCCAGGTGGCCCGGCTCGCGGAGGCGCTGCGCGAGCAGCGCGAAGGCCAGTCCGCCGGCGCCGCCGAGCAGCCGGCCGCCGAGGCTGCCGCCGAATAGCCGAACGGCGCCACCATGGTGCCGCCCCGAGGTCACAACCAGGTCGCTCGCAGTCACGAGCAGGCCACCCCGAATCAGGCATGACAAGGAAGGAACCGCCACCATGGCGAAGCTGTCGACCGAAGAGCTGCTGGACGCCTTCAAGGAACTGACCCTGTTGGAGCTCTCGGAGTTCGTGAAGCAGTTCGAGGAGACCTTCGGCGTCACCGCCGCGGCTCCGGTCGCCGTGGCCGCCGCCCCGGCCGCCGGTGGTGCGGGCGGCGAGGCGCCGGCCGCCGAGGAGCAGGACGAGTTCGACGTCATCCTTGAATCCGTCGGTGACAAGAAGATCCAGGTCATCAAGGAGGTCCGTGCGCTGACCAGCCTCGGGCTGAAGGAGGCCAAGGACCTCGTCGACGGGGCTCCGAAGCCGGTCCTGGAGAAGGTCGCCAAGGAGGCGGCGGACAAGGCGAAGGCGGCCCTCGAGGGCGCCGGCGCCACGGTCACCGTCAAGTAGTACCGGCAGTCTGAGCAGTACCGGCAGCACCTCGCTGCCCTGGGACGCCCCGCCCGGCGATGTCCGTCGCCGGGCGGGGCGTCTCTTGCGGCCGCTCGGCGTGGCCGTGGCGGACACCCCCGTGCCGGGGCACCTCTCTGCGGTGCCCCGGCACGTGCTGTCTGGAAGGCCCGGAAGGTCCACCGCAGGCGGCCCGATGCACAGATGGGCAGGTCGGGTCCGTTCGTGACGTTTTCCGAAGGGGGTTGACGGCCTCTGTGGATCGGAGTTCCA
This sequence comes from Frankia sp. CeRuru1, assembly GCF_977966315.1. Classification (NCBI taxonomy): domain Bacteria; kingdom Bacillati; phylum Actinomycetota; class Actinomycetes; order Frankiales; family Frankiaceae; genus Frankia; species Frankia sp. CeRuru1. Next base: position 24,941 of record NZ_CDWWEW010000018.1, on the reverse strand, counting down.
TCAAGTTTGCGAACCCTCGTCGGGAGCAGATGCGGTGCGCTACGTCCTCCCTGCGTGGTCCCATCACGCAGATCCTTGCCAGCGGTGTGCCCTTCGGCTACACTGCTAGTTTGCGCTGCCCTTCTCGTTGTATCGACCTCGCCGACACCGTGCCGTTGGTGACGGTCGGCCCTGTTCGGGGGCTGGTATGCACCGTGAGGCGGTTCCGGTTACGTGGTCCGGAGCGGTACTCGCGGTCGGTCCGGGACGATGCGGAGGCGCGCTGGTCGTGCCGGAGTGTGGCACGGCTGTACGGCTGCCACACCGAGGACCCTGAGCGAGACCCTTGCCCATACACCGATCCGTTGTTCTCAGCGGACACTCGTGTCGCCGCGCGCACATGCCGTGGCGAGGCTTTCGCGTGCCCGTTGTCGGCCGCACATCCGCTACGCAGGACGCCCGGGGGTCGGCCTCCACGTCCCGCGGCCATCGTCTCACCGGTGGGGCACCCCCCGCCGCCGTTCCTGACAACCGTAGCGAGACACTGATCACCTGACCATTCCCCGACGGATACTTGACGTCCGCGACGCCAGCCCGACGATCAGGCCACCGGAAGGACCACCTTGGCCGCCTCGCGCTCTTCTTCCCGCATCTCGTTCGCTAAGATCATCGAGCCCCTCGAGGTCCCGGATCTCCTTGCTCTTCAGACGCAGTCCTTCGATTGGCTGATCGGTAGTGACGCCTGGGCGGAGCGGGTGCAGGAGGCCATCGATTCCGGCCGTGACGACGTTCCGATCACCTCGGGTCTCGAGGAGGTCTTCGAGGAGATCTCCCCGATCGAGGACTTCTCCGGCTCGATGTCACTGTCCTTTCGGGACCACCGGTTCGAACCGCCCAAGTACTCCGTGGAGGAGTGCAAGGACAAGGACATGACCTTCTCGGCCCCGCTGTTCGTCACGGCCGAGTTCACCAACAACACCACCGGCGAGATCAAGAGCCAGACGGTGTTCATGGGTGACTTCCCGCTCATGACCCCGAAGGGCACCTTCGTCATCAATGGCACTGAGCGCGTGGTGGTCAGCCAGCTCGTGCGCTCCCCGGGGGTCTACTTCGAGCGCAGCCTCGATAAGGCCTCCGACAAGGACCTGTACTCCTGCAAGGTGATCCCCTCCCGGGGAGCCTGGCTGGAGTTCGAGATCGACAAGCGCGACACCGTGGGCGTGCGGATCGACCGCAAGCGCCGTCAGTCCGTCACGGTGCTGCTCAAGGCGCTCGGCTGGGACGAGGCCCGCATCCTCGAGCGGTTCGGTGACTTCCCGTCGATGCGCATCACTCTGGAGAAGGACCACACCGCCGGCCAGGACGATGCGCTGCTCGACATCTACCGCAAGCTGCGCCCGGGTGAGCCGCCGACACGGGAGTCGGCGCAGACCCTACTGGAGAACCTCTTCTTCAACCCGAAGCGCTACGACCTCGCCAAGGTCGGTCGCTACAAGGTCAACAAGAAGCTCTCCCTCGACGTTGCCCACGACATCGGCGTTCTCACCGAGGACGACATCGTCCGCACCATCGAGTACGTCGTCAAGCTGCACGCGGGTGCCGATCCGGCCGAGTACGAGGTCGACGACATCGACCACTTCGGCAACCGTCGCCTGCGCTCGGTCGGCGAGCAGATCCAGAACCAGGTCCGGCTGGGACTTGCCCGGATGGAGCGGGTCGTCCGCGAGCGGATGACTACGCAGGATGTCGAGGCGATCACGCCGCAGACCCTGATCAACATCCGGCCGGTCGTCGCCTCCATCAAGGAGTTCTTCGGCACCAGTCAGCTCTCGCAGTTCATGGACCAGACGAACCCGTTGGCTGGTCTGACTCACAAGCGCCGGATGAACGCACTTGGCCCAGGCGGCCTTTCTCGAGAGCGGGCGGGCTTCGAGGTCCGCGACGTGCACCCCAGCCACTACGGCCGGATGTGCCCGATCGAGACGCCGGAAGGCCCGAACATCGGTCTGATCGGCTCGCTGTCGACGTTCGCCCGGATCAACCCGTTCGGCTTCGTTGAGACGCCGTACCGCAAGGTCGTGGACGGCCGCGTCACCGACGAGATCGACTACCTGACCGCCGATGAGGAGGACCGGCACGTCAAGGCGCAGGCGAACGCGCCGCTACGGCCGGACGGAACGTTCGCGGAGGACCGTGTCCTGGTCCGCCGCAAGGGCGGTGAGGTCGAGTCCATCCCGCCGGATGAGGTCGACTACATGGACGTTTCGACCCGTCAGATGGTCTCCGTGGCCACTGCCATGATCCCGTTCCTCGAGCACGACGACGCCAACCGCGCGCTCATGGGCTCCAACATGCAGCGCCAGTCGGTGCCGCTGCTGCGCTCCGAGGCGCCGCTGGTCGGCACCGGGATGGAGGCCCGCGCGGCCAAGGATGCCGGCGACGTGGTCGTCTGCGCCCAGGCGGGGGTGGTCGAGGATCTCTCGGCCGACTACATCACTGTCATGCACGACGACGGCACCCGGCGCACCTACCGGCTGGCGAAGTTCCGCCGGTCGAACCAGGGCACCTGCATCAACCAGAAGCCGATCGTGAACGAGGGCGACCGGGTCGAGGCCGGCCAGGTCATCGCGGACGGCCCGTGCACCGACAACGGTGAGATGGCGCTCGGCAAGAACCTGCTGGTCGCCTTCATGCCGTGGGAGGGGCACAACTACGAGGATGCGATCATCCTGTCCCAGCGTCTCGTCCAGGACGACGTGCTGTCCTCGATCCACATCGAGGAGCACGAGGTCGACGCCCGCGACACCAAGCTCGGCCCGGAGGAGATCACCCGGGACATCCCGAACGTCGCCGAGGAGGTTCTCGCCGACCTCGACGAGCGGGGGATCATCCGGATCGGCGCCGAGGTCTCGCCCGGCGACGTCCTGGTCGGCAAGGTCACACCCAAGGGCGAGACCGAGCTGACCCCCGAGGAGCGCCTGTTGCGCGCGATCTTCGGGGAGAAGGCCCGGGAGGTCCGTGACACCTCGCTGAAGGTGCCGCACGGTGAGTCCGGCAAGGTCATCGGCGTGCGGGTGTTCTCCCGCGAGGACGGCGACGAGCTCCCGCCCGGGGTCAACGAGCTGGTCCGGGTCTACGTCGCCCAGAAGCGGAAGATCACCGACGGGGACAAGCTTGCCGGCCGGCACGGCAACAAGGGTGTCATCGCCAAGATCCTGCCCGTCGAGGACATGCCCTTCCTCGAGGACGGCACCGCCGTCGACGTCGTGCTCAACCCGCACGGCGTGCCGCGCCGGATGAACCTCGGCCAGATCCTGGAGACCCACCTCGGGTGGGTGGCCAAGACCGGCTGGCAGGTCGACTCCGGCACCGAGGACTGGAAGGAGCGGCTGCGTGGCATCGGCGCGGACGCCGCCTCGGCCGGCACCAATGTGGCGACCCCCGTCTTCGACGGTGCCCGCGAGGAGGAGATCACCGGCCTGCTCGACTCCACCCTGCCCAACCGCGACGGCGTCCAGCTGATCGGCTCCTCCGGTAAGGCCAAGTTGTTCGACGGCCGGACCGGTGAGCTGTACCCCTATCCGGTGGCGGTCGGCTACATCTACATCCTCAAGTTGCTGCACCTGGTCGACGACAAGATCCACGCCCGGTCGACCGGTCCCTACTCAATGATCACCCAGCAGCCCCTGGGTGGTAAGGCGCAGTTCGGTGGCCAGCGGTTCGGCGAGATGGAGGTGTGGGCGCTGGAGGCGTACGGCGCCGCCTACGCCCTGCAGGAACTGCTGACCATCAAGTCCGACGACGTCGTGGGCCGGGTCAAGGTCTACGAGGCGATCGTCAAGGGCGAGAACATTCCGGAGCCCGGTATCCCGGAGTCGTTCAAGGTGCTCATCAAGGAGATGCAGTCGCTGTGCCTCAACGTCGAGGTGCTCTCCAGCGATGGCGTGCAGATCGAGATGCGTGACACCGACGAGGACGTCTTCCGTGCGGCGGAGGAACTCGGGATCGACCTGTCCCGGCGTGAGCCGAGCAGCGTCGAGGAGGTCTGACGGACGCCGGGGGTCTGACGCGCCCGCCCTGATGGGCGGCGAGGCCCCCGGCGGCTCCATCCGACTCCAGCGTCCCGACCGAGAAAGAGAGAGCAGGCGACAGTCTTGCTGGACGTCAACTTCTTCGACGAACTGCGCATCGGTCTCGCCACCGCGGATGACATCCGCCAGTGGTCGCACGGTGAGGTCAAGAAGCCGGAGACGATCAACTACCGTACCCTGAAGCCGGAGAAGGACGGACTCTTCTGCGAGAAGATCTTCGGTCCCACCCGGGACTGGGAGTGCTATTGCGGTAAGTACAAGCGGGTCCGCTTCAAGGGCATCATCTGCGAGCGCTGCGGCGTCGAGGTCACCCGCGCCAAGGTGCGCCGCGAACGCATGGGGCATATCGAGCTCGCCGCCCCAGTCACCCACATCTGGTATTTCAAGGGTGTTCCGAGCCGGCTCGGCTACCTGCTGGACTTGGCGCCGAAGGACCTCGAGAAGGTCATCTACTTCGCCGCCTACATGATCACCAAGGTCGACGCGGAGGCGCGTCACCGCGACCTGCCCACCCTCGAGGCCCGCATCGGCGTCGAGAAGCAGCAGCTCGAGGACAAGAAGAACGCCGACGTGGAAGTCCGGCAGAAGCGGCTCGAGGCCGACCTCGCGCAGCTCGAGGCCGAGGGCGCCAAGGGTGACGCGCGACGCAAGGTCCGCGAGTCGGCCGAGCGCGAGATGCGCCAGATCCGGGACCGGGTGCAGCGTAAGATCGACGATCTCGACCGGGTCTTCGACCGCTTCAAGAACATGAAGGTCCAGGACCTGGAGCCGGACGAGCTGCTTTATCGCGAGCTGCGCGACCGCTTCGGTGCGTACTTCGACGGCGGCATGGGCGCCGAGGCGCTGCAGCGGCGGCTCGCTGACTTCGACCTGGGCGCCGAGGCCGAGTCGCTGCGCGAGACCATCCGCAGCGGCAAGGGCCAGAAGAAGGCCCGCGCACTCAAGCGGCTCAAGGTTGTCTCGGCGTTCCTGAACACCCGCAACTCCCCGATGGGGATGGTGCTCGACTGCGTCCCGGTGATCCCACCCGATCTGCGCCCGATGGTGCAGCTCGATGGTGGCCGGTTCGCCACCTCGGACCTCAACGACCTGTACCGCAGGGTGATCAACCGGAACAACCGGTTGAAGCGGCTGCTCGACCTCGGCGCGCCCGAGATCATCGTCAACAACGAGAAGCGGATGCTGCAGGAGGCC
>NZ_CDWWEW010000018.1:0-19324 GCF_977966315.1 Frankia sp. CeRuru1 | reverse complement strand
TGACCAGATGGCGGTGCACCTGCCGCTGTCCGCCGAGGCGCAGGCCGAGGCGCGGATCCTGATGCTGTCGAGCAACAACATCCTCTCGCCCGCATCGGGCCGGCCGCTGGCGATGCCGAGCCTCGACATGGTGACCGGGGTGTTCCACCTGTCCCGCTTGGCCGAGGGGGCGCTCGGCGAGGGGCGGTCGTTCTCCAGCGTCGCCGAGGCGCAGATGGCGTTCGATGCCCGGGAGATCGCCCTTCAGGCGAAGATCAAGGTGCGGTTGCGGGACACCACCCCGCCGTCGGACTGGGTCCCGCCCGCCGACTGGGTCACCGGGGACGTGTTCACCCTGGAGACCACGTTCGGCCGTTGCCTGCTCAACGAGGCGCTGCCGGAGGGCTACCCCTTCATCAACGCCCAGCTGAACAAGAAGGCACAGGCGGCGATCGTCAACGACCTGGCTGAGCGGTACCCGAAGATCCAGGTAGCGGCGACCCTGGATGCCCTGAAGAGCGCCGGTTTCTACTGGGCCACCCGGTCCGGGGTCACCGTCGCGATCGAGGACGTCGTCGCGCCGCCGAACAAGGCCGAGATCCTCGACGACTACGAGCAGCGTGCCGACCGGGTCCAGAAGCAGTTCGACCGCGGCTTCCTGTCCGATGAGGAGCGCCGCAGCGAGCTGGTCCAGATCTGGACCGAGGCGACCAACAAGATCGCCGAGGCGATGGAGGAGAACTTCCCGGCGACCAACCCGGTCTACGTGCTGGTCAACTCCGGAGCCGCTGGAAACATGATGCAGATCCGGCAGCTCGCCGGCATGCGTGGCCTGGTCTCCAACCCGAAGGGTGAGATCATCCCGCGGCCGATCAAGGCGAACTTCCGCGAGGGTCTGACCGTGCTGGAGTACTTCATCTCCACCCACGGTGCCCGTAAGGGACTCGCTGACACCGCCCTGCGCACCGCGGACTCGGGGTACCTGACCCGGCGGCTCGTCGACGTCAGCCAGGACGTCATCGTCCGCGAGGAGGACTGCGGCACCGAGCGCGGCATCCTCACCCGGATCGCCCGCAAGGGCGCCGACGGGGTGCTGGTCCGGGACCGGTACGCCGAGACCTCGGCGTACGCGCGGACGCTGGCCTCCGACGCGATCGACGCGAACGGCGAGGTCATCGTGCCCGCCGGCACCGACGCCGGGGACGTCGCGATCAGCCAGATCATCGAGGCCGGCATCGAGCAGGTGCGGGTCCGCTCGGCGCTGACCTGCGAGTCCCGGATGGGAGTGTGCGCCCAGTGCTACGGGCGCTCGCTCGCCACCGGCAAGCTGGTCGACGTCGGTGAGGCCGTCGGCATCGTCGCCGCGCAGTCCATCGGTGAGCCCGGCACCCAGCTGACGATGCGTACCTTCCACAGCGGTGGCGTCGCCGGCGACGACATCACCCAGGGCCTGCCGCGTGTCGTCGAGCTGTTCGAGGCGCGCAGCCCGAAGGGCAAGGCCCCCATCACCGAGGTCTCCGGCCGGGTGAAGATCGAGGAGACCGAGAAGACCTTCAAGGTCGTGATGGTGCCGGACGACGGCAGCGACGAGATCGCCTACCCGGTCTCGCGGCGTTCGCGCCTGCGGGTCCGCGAGGGCGACCACATCGAGGTCGGCAGCCAGATCGTCGACGGTGCCGTCGACCCGCACGAGGTGTTGCGCATCCTCGGGCCGCGCCAGGTCCAGCTCCACCTGGTGGACCAGGTCCAGGAGGTCTACCGGTCGCAGGGTGTGTCGATCCACGACAAGCACATTGAGATCATCATCCGCCAGATGCTCAAGCGGGTGAACGTTCTCGAGTCGGGTGACACCACCCTGCTGCCCGGTGAGCTCTGCGAGCGGGCCCGGTTCGAGGCGGAGAACCGTCGGGTGGTGGAAGCCAGTGGCCAGCCGGCCTCGGCCCGCCCGGTCCTCATGGGGATCACCAAGGCGTCGCTGGCGACCGAGTCGTGGCTGTCGGCCGCCTCCTTCCAGGAGACGACCCGGGTGCTCACCGACGCGGCGATCAACGCCCGGTCGGACTCGCTCGTCGGCCTGAAGGAGAACGTCATTATCGGAAAGCTCATCCCGGCCGGCACCGGGATCTCCCGGTACCGCAACATCCGGGTCGAGCCGACCGAGGAGGCACGTGCGGCGATGTACTCCGTCGGTGCCTACGAGGACGGCGGCGTCGATTACGGCGCGTTCGGCACGGGCTCCGGCCAGGCGGTCCCGCTGGACGAGTTCGACTACCGCAGCTCGGGAGACTTCCGCTGAGCAGGTCGCGCGTAAGCAGGTCGCGCGTAAGCAGGTCGCGAGGCTGACCGAGCGGAGCTGACCAGGGCCCGACCGAAGCCCGATCGATCAGGACCGGCCCGGCGCCCTCACCAGGGTGCCGGGCCGGTTGCGCGTCCAGGTCCGGAGCCCGCTGGTGGGAGGGCGCGCAGAGACGGAAATCGGTAGGATAGGGGCAGGCACCTGCGGTGGCGGTGGAAGGTGGCGGCGGTGTGATTCTGACCGGCGACCACGACGACCTGAGTCGGTTGGCCGCGCCTTATCGGACAGTGGTCATCGAAGCGCTCCCCGGCAGTTGACGGCAGTTGACGTGACCGGGGCTGACCGTTTTATGACCGAGTGGACCGAGATTCGCCGGGAGCGAATGATCTACGAGGATGAGGCCATTCTCGTGCTCGACAAACCCGTCGGCATCTCGGTTATGGGAGAGCGGCACGACACCGATCTCGTCACCCTCGCCGGGGATGACGGCGAGGAGCTGTTCCCGGTGCACCGCATCGACAAGGTCACCTCGGGCCTGGTGCTCTTCGCCCGGCAGTTGCGGTTCCACGGTGATCTCACCCGGCAGTTCCAGCGCCGCACGGTGGACAAGCGCTACCTCGTCCTGACCCGGACCCGTGGACTGCCCGCCTCGGGGACCATTGATCTGCCGCTGAGCGTGGGGCGCAAGAGTCGGGTCCGGGTGGCGGCGAACCGGGCCGACATCATGGCCGGCCTGGCGGAGATGGCCCCCTTGGCGGAGGTTCCCCGGGCAGAGCTTGCCCCGACCGGCGCGGGCGTCGGACGCTGGACGGTTCCGCCCGCCGCGGTGTTCTCCCACGTCCGGACATACCCGTCCGTCACGACCTTCATCCGGGTCTGGGAGGGCGGTGAGTACACCCTGCTCGCAGTCACGCCGGTCAGCGGGCGGCGCCACCAGATCCGGGTGCATCTAGCCTGGATCGGGCACCCGATCGAGGGCGATCCGCTGTTCGGCCGGGGTGCCACCGCCCGCACCCTGCTGCACTCGTGGCGGCTCGCCTTCGATGCGGCCTGGGCCGGCGGCTCCCGCATCGAGGTCGAGGCGCCCCCCGGAGCCGACTTCTGGGCCCCGGTACGCGCGCATCTGCCGGCCGGCCCGGCGGCGGCCCTCCTCGGGAACGTGGCGGGTAGGTCAGGAATAGGCGGTTTCGCGTAGCTCGCCGTAGACCCGGACCAGGTCGGGCAGCTGATAGTGCGCGTTCAGGCCGCTCGGATTGGGCAGGAGCCAGATGCCGGCGGGTCCCAGGGTCTCCGCCTGGCGGCCGACCTTCGCGCTGCGGCGCCCGAACCCGATCCGGTAGGCGGCCAGGCCGAGGAAGGCCACCCACCGGGGCGAGACCCGTTCGACGAGTTCGGTGAGCCGGGGCACGCCGGCGCGGACCTCGTCATCGCTGATCTCGTCGGCGCGCGCGGTGGAGCGGTGGACGAGATTGGTGATGCTGATGCCCCGGCGGGCCAGTTCGTCGGTCTCGCTGGGATGCAGCCGGCGTGGGGTGAAGCCGGCGAGGTGCAGCACCGGCCACAGCCGGTTGCTCGGCGTGCCGAAGTGAAAGCCGGTGGCCCCGGACTCGAGGGACGGATTGATCCCGCAGAGCAGCACGACGGTGGCCGGGGCGACCAGGTCCGGGACGGTGGTCCCGTAGGCCGCGAGCAGCTCGTCCCGGCTCGGCCGGCGTCGGGCGGGGGCGGCCGCGAATCGCGCGCCGGCTGCGTCAGACATGTCCTCGCGGGCCTCCGATGCCGGTATCGTGCTGTCCCGTACAGCGTGCCAGTAGGTGCAGCGTGCCAGTACGTGGGGCCGTGCCGCTGCCCGCCTGTGCCGCTCGTCGAGTGCATGCGCTCGTCGAGTGCCATAGTGCGCGCGGGGTCTGCGGGGGATTTCGCCGGACACCCCCGTTCGACACCTGACGCGGGCGTGGAGTACTGTTGAGCCCTGTGGTCGGAGTCCACGTGGCTCCGGCGTGCGTCCTGCACTTCGATGTGGCGCCGTGGTGCTCGCTAGGTTGACGTAAAGTCACTATTCGGGTATCCGTCGGCGACTGTCGAGCTCGATTCCGCGAAGCGGACGGGCGGGCTGGCGTGCCCTCACCGGAACTGGATTACCGCATCGAGGTTCCGGTCGAATGGCGCGACACGCCCGACCGCGTGGGTCGGAGAAGCCGCTCGAGGACACTCCGGTGGGTCGGGTGCGGACCACAGCAGCAGGGAGGCCGGCGTACCGGTCTGGTTGCCCAAGGCAGTACGACGAGGCGTGACAGGAACGGGAGCGGCGTTGCCCACGATCCAGCAGCTGGTCCGCAAGGGCCGGCAGGACAAGGTCGAGAAGACCAAGACCCCGGCACTCAAGGGAAGCCCTCAGCGTCGTGGTGTGTGCACCCGCGTCTACACGACCACCCCGAAGAAGCCGAACTCGGCCCTGCGCAAGGTGGCCCGGGTCCGGTTGAACAGCGGGATCGAAGTCACCGCCTACATCCCCGGGGTCGGCCACAACCTGCAGGAGCACTCGATCGTCCTGGTTCGCGGTGGCCGAGTGAAGGATCTTCCGGGTGTCCGGTACAAGATCGTCCGAGGCGCTCTCGACACGCAGGGCGTCCGTAACCGTAAGCAGGCTCGTAGCCGCTACGGCGCGAAGAAGGAGAAGGGCTGATGCCGCGCAAGGGGCCTGCGCCCAAGCACGCCGTGGTGGTCGACCCGGTGTACGGGTCGCCGCTGGTGACCGCGCTGGTGAACAAGGTGCTGTTGAGCGGTAAGAAGTCGGTCGCGGAGCGCATCGTGTACGGCGCACTCGAGGGTGCGAAGAACAAGACCGGCAACGACCCGGTCGTCACGCTCAAGCGCGCGCTGGACAACGTCAAGCCGACGCTGGAGGTGCGTAGCCGCCGGGTGGGTGGTGCCACCTACCAGGTTCCGGTCGAGGTTCGCGCCGGCCGGAGCACCACCCTCGCGCTGCGCTGGATCGTCGGCTACTCCCGGGCTCGTCGCGAGAAGACGATGACCGAGCGGCTGATGAACGAGCTCATCGACGCGAGCAACGGCCTCGGCGCCAGCGTGAAGCGCCGGGAGGACACCCACAAGATGGCGGAGTCCAACAAGGCCTTCGCCCACTACCGCTGGTGATCCGAGATGCCATCTGACGTACATTCCTTGCTGGCCAGGACCCGCAATATCGGGATCATGGCCCACATCGACGCGGGCAAGACCACCACCACCGAGCGCATCCTCTTCTATACCGGCGTGAACTACAAGATCGGTGAGGTCCACGAGGGCGGCGCCACGATGGACTGGATGGAGCAGGAGCAGGAGCGGGGGATCACCATCACCTCCGCGGCCACCACCTGTATCTGGCGCGACCACACCATCAACATCATCGACACCCCCGGCCATGTCGACTTCACCGTCGAGGTGGAGCGCTCGCTGCGGGTCCTCGACGGTGCGGTCGCGGTCTTCGACGCGGTCGCCGGAGTCGAGCCGCAGAGCGAGACGGTCTGGAAGCAGGCCGACCGTTACAACGTCCCGCGTATCGCCTTCGTCAACAAGATGGACCGGGTCGGTGCCGAGTTCCACCGCTGCGTGGAGATGATGATCGACCGGCTCGACGCGACGCCGGCCGTGATCCAGCTCCCGTGGGGCGTGGAGGCCGACTTCCGCGGTGTCATTGACCTGGTCCGCATGAAGGGCCTCCTCTGGAAGACCGAGGACAAAGGCGCATCCTACGAGACCGTCGACATCCCGCGGGATCACCTCGAGGCCGCGCAGGAGTGGCGCGACAAGCTTCTCGAGACTGTCGCCGAGAACGACGACGAGCTCATGGAGCTCTACCTCGAGGGTGAGGAGCCTTCCACAGAGCAGCTCATCGCCGCCCTGCGCCGCGCGACCCTGGCGAGCAAGGTCAACCCGGTGCTGTGCGGTTCGGCGTTCAAGAACAAGGGCGTCCAGCCCATGCTCGACGCCGTCGTCGACTTCCTGCCGAACCCGCTGGACATCGGCGCCACCGTCGGCCATGCAGTCGGCGGCGAGGAGACCGAGGTCCGCCGGGAGCCGAGCGAGGACGAGCCGTTTTCCGCGCTCGCTTTCAAGATCATGAGTGACCCGTACGTGGGTAAGCTGACCTACATCCGGGTGTACTCCGGCAAGCTGACCGGTGGTTCGCCGGTGCTGAACTCGACGAAGGACCGCAAGGAGCGCGTCGGCCGCATCCTGCAGATGCACGCCAACCACCGGGAGGACCGGGAGGGCGTCGGCGCGGGACAGATCGTGGCCGTGGTGGGGCTGAAGAACACCACCACGGGTGACACGCTCTGCGACCCGAACGCCCCGGTGATCCTGGAGTCGATGACGTTCCCGGCGCCGGTCATCCACGTCGCGATCGAGCCGAAGACCAAGGCCGACCAGCAGAAGCTGGGCACCGCCATCCAGCGCCTCGCCGAGGAGGACCCGACCTTCCAGGTCCGCACCGACGAGGAGACCGGTCAGACGATCATCGCCGGCATGGGCGAGCTGCACTTGGACGTGCTGGTCGACCGGATGCGCCGCGAGTTCGGTGTCGAGGCAAACGTCGGCAAGCCGCAGGTGGCCTATCGGGAGACGATCCGCCGCAAGGTGGAGAAGGTCGACTACACCCACAAGAAGCAGACGGGTGGATCCGGCCAGTACGCCCGGGTGATCATCAACTTGGAGCCCTCCGGCGGCGACGGCGGCGGCTACGAGTTCGAGAACAAGGTCACGGGTGGTCGCATCCCCCGGGAGTACATCCCCTCGGTGGATGCGGGCTGCCAGGAGGCCATGGAGTTCGGTGTGCTCGCCGGCTACCCGCTGGTGGACGTCAAGGTCACCCTGCTTGACGGCCAGTTCCACGACGTCGACTCGTCCGAACTCGCATTCAAGATCGCCGGTTCGATGGCGTTCAAGGACGCGGCCCGCAAGGCCGACCCGGTGCTGCTCGAGCCTCTGATGGCCGTCGAGGTCACCACCCCCGAGGACCACATGGGTGACGTGATCGGCGACCTGAACTCCCGCCGTGGGCAGATCCAGGCGATGGAGGAGCGGGGCGGTTCCCGGATCGTACGGGCGCTGGTGCCACTGTCGGAGATGTTCGGCTACGTTGGTGATCTTCGGTCGAAGACCTCCGGCCGGGCGAGCTACTCCATGCAGTTCGACTCCTACGCCGAGGTTCCCGCGAACGTCGCCAAGGAGATCATCGCCAAGGCCCGGGGAGAGTGAACGCCCTCGCGGCGTGAGCAACACCCCTACCTGACTACACAGCACGACACCACCCGTCCTTGGAGGGACACCCGTGGCGAAGCAGAAGTTCGAGCGGACGAAGCCGCACGTCAATATCGGCACTATTGGTCACATCGACCACGGCAAGACGACCCTGACTGCGGCGATCACCAAGGTCCTGCACGACGCCTACCCGGACCTCAACCCCTTCACGCCGTTCGACCAGATCGACAAGGCGCCGGAGGAGAAGGCCCGCGGCATCACGATCTCGATCGCCCACGTCGAGTACCAGACCGACACCCGGCACTACGCGCACGTCGACTGCCCGGGACACGCCGACTACATCAAGAATATGATCACCGGTGCTGCCCAGATGGACGGCGCGATCCTGGTCGTGTCCGCCACCGACGGCCCGATGCCGCAGACGAAGGAGCACGTGCTCCTCGCCCGCCAGGTCGGCGTGCCCTACATCGTCGTCGCCCTGAACAAGGCCGACATGGTCGACGACGAGGAGATCCTCGAGCTCGTCGAGCTGGAGGTCCGGGAGCTACTGAGCTCGTATGAGTTCCCGGGCGACGACGTCCCGGTCGTCCGGGTCTCCGCGCTCAAGGCGCTGGAGGGCGACAAGGAGTGGGGCGCCAAGCTCCTCGAGCTCATGGCGGCGGTCGACGAGTCGATCCCTGAGCCGCAGCGTGACATCGACCGGCCGTTCCTCATGCCGATCGAGGACGTCTTCACGATCACCGGTCGTGGCACCGTGGTCACCGGCCGCGTCGAGCGCGGAATCGTCAAGGTCAACGAGACCGTGGAGATCGTCGGCATCAAGCCGGAGACCACCTCCACCACCGTGACCGGTGTCGAGATGTTCCGCAAGCTGCTTGACGAGGGGCGTGCCGGCGACAACGTCGGTTTGCTCCTGCGCGGTATCAAGCGTGAGGACGTCGAGCGCGGCCAGGTCATCGTCAAGCCGAAGTCGATCACCCCGCACACGGTGTTCGAGGCTCGCGTCTACATCCTCAACAAGGATGAGGGCGGACGGCACACGCCGTTCTTCAAGAACTACCGCCCGCAGTTCTACTTCCGCACCACCGACGTGACCGGCGTCGTGACCCTCCCCGAGGGCACGGAGATGGTCATGCCGGGGGACAACACCGAGATGACGGTCGAGCTGATCCAGCCGATCGCCATGGAGGAGGGTCTGCGCTTCGCCATCCGCGAGGGTGGCCGGACCGTCGGCGCGGGCCAGGTCACGAAGGTTCTCAAGTAGTAGCCGTGGGCGGTGGGTCCGGGCGTGTGTACGGACCCACCGCCCACTGCGCTGCCTGACCAGACGGGGTCCGGCGCCACGTGTGGCGGGGTCGCCCCGGCCAGGCAGGGCTCTCGCGAGACTCGGCTGCCGAGGACAACCGGCCGCCGGCAAGGGACGCAGCCCGGTCCCGGTCGACACGTCGAGCGGGACCGGCACGAGACAGCGGTACAACCGGCAGATTCTTTCCGCCGGCGGCGGGGCGCCAGGCTCGCCGCGCGGCCGGCGGTGAGGATCTACGGGCGGTGACCCGGTAGCGATACCGGCCGGACGAGACAGACAGGACAGGCGAAGCCCACCATGGCGGCACAGAAGATCCGCATCCGGCTCAAGGCCTATGACCACGAGGTCATCGACAGCTCGGCGCGGAAGATCGTCGAGACGGTGACGCGGACGGGCGCGCAGGTCGCGGGACCGGTGCCGCTGCCGACGGAGAAGAACATCTACTGCGTCATCCGGTCGCCGCACAAGTACAAGGACAGCCGCGAGCACTTCGAGATGCGGACGCACAAGCGGCTGATCGACATTCTTGACCCGACGCCCAAGACGGTCGACTCGCTCATGCGCCTCGACCTGCCCGCCGGCGTCGATATCGAGATCAAGCTGTAAGAGGGGCCGGCGCAGTCATGCTCATCCGCAACTACAGAGGGCTCCTGGGCACCAAGCTCGGGATGACCCAGGTATGGGACGCGAACAACCGCGTCGTGCCGGTCACCGTCATCAAGGCCGGACCTAACGTCGTCACGCAGGTCAAGACGCCTGACTCGGACGGCTACTCGGCCGTGCAGCTCGGTTACGGCGAGATCGACCCGCGTAAGATCAACAATCCCGCTCGCGGCCACTTCGCCACCAGTGGGGTGACGCCTCGGCGCCACCTCGTCGAGCTGCGGACCGCCGATGCCGGCAACTACCGGCCCGGCCAGGAGCTGACTGGCGAGGTGTTCTCCGCCGGGACCGTCGTCGACGTCACCGGCACCTCGAAGGGTAAGGGGTTCGCCGGTGTCATGAAGCGTCACGGGTTCAAGGGCCTGGGCGCGGGGCACGGCGTCGAGCGCAAGCACCGCTCGCCGGGGTCGGTCGGCGGCTGCGCCACTCCCGGTCGCGTGTTCAAGGGCCTGCGCATGGCCGGCCGGATGGGTCACGTGCGCACCACGACCTCGGGGCTGACGATCCACGCCGTCGACACCGAGCGCGGCTATCTGCTGGTCAGGGGTGCGGTGCCCGGCCCGGACGGTGGTCTGGTCCTCGTGCGCAGCGCGGCCAAGCGCCCGGCGCCCGAGGCCATCGCCCCGGCGGCCGAGCCGGCCGGTACCGGTGAGGAGGTCTCGGCATGAGCCGGGTGGTCACATCCGACCCGAGCGTCACCACGCGCACCGTCGCGGTGCACGCGCCGAACGGGGGCGACGGCGGCAGTGTCGAGCTGCCCGGTGGCGTGTTCGACGTGCCGCTCAACGTCCCGCTGATCCACCAGGTCGTGGTGGCGCAGCTCGCGGCGGCCCGCCAGGGCACGCACGACACGAAGACCCGCGGCGAGGTCCGCGGCGGTGGCCGTAAGCCGTATCGGCAGAAGGGCACCGGCCGGGCCCGGCAGGGATCGCTGCGGGCTCC
Source organism: Frankia sp. CeRuru1 (assembly GCF_977966315.1). NCBI lineage: Bacteria > Bacillati > Actinomycetota > Actinomycetes > Frankiales > Frankiaceae > Frankia > Frankia sp. CeRuru1. The sequence continues at coordinate 8,876 of NZ_CDWWEW010000018.1, read as the reverse complement.
GCAGTTCACCGGCGGTGGCACCGTGCATGGCCCCACGCCGCGCAGATACGACCAGCGGACCCCGAAGAAGATGAAGGCCGCCGCGCTGCGCGGCGCGCTGTCCGACCGGGCCCGCAACAACCGGGTGCACGTGGTGTCCTCGCTGGTCTCCGGCGAGGCGCCGTCGACGAAGAGCGCGGTCACCGCGCTGCGGACGATCGCCGACACCCGCCGGGTGCTGCTGGTGGCGAGCCGTTCGGACGAGCTGACCTGGAAGAGCCTGCGCAACGTCGCGGCGGTGCACCTGCTCGACCCGGGCCAGCTCAACACCTATGACGTGCTGGTGAGCGACGACGTGGTCTTCACCGAGGAGGCGCTGGCCGCATTCCTTGCTCGTGACACCCGTCCGGCGACCTCCACCGCCGGGACCGAGGCTGCCGCGGGCACCGAAGGTGTGGCCGGGGCGGAGGAGAACAAGTGATTCCCGACCCGCGTGACGTGATCCTGCGGCCGGTCGTCTCCGAGAAGAGCTACGGCCTGCTCGACGAGAACGTCTACACCTTCATCGTGCGTCCGGACGCGAACAAGACCCAGATCAAGCTCGCGGTCCAGCAGATCTTCAATGTGCGGGTCCTGCGGGTGAACACCATCAACCGGCAGGGCAAGCGCAAGCGGACCAAGCACGGCTGGGGACACCGGTCCGCCTCCAAGCGGGCCCTGGTGAGCCTGGCTCCCGGTGACACGATCGAGATCTTCGGAGGCCCCGGTGCCTGAGCGCGTGCGCTCCGCGGCGGCGGTGGGTCCAGGACGGTAGGAAGCCATGGGTATTCGTAGGTACAAGCCGACGACGCCGGGGCGTCGTGGTGCGAGCGTGGCCGACTTCGTCGAGATCACTCGTGACCACCCGGAGAAGTCGCTGGTCCGCCCGCTGCACTCCAAGGGCGGGCGCAACGTCCACGGCCGGATCACCACCCGGCACCAGGGCGGCGGCCACAAGCGGGCGTACCGGGTCATCGACTTCCGGCGGGACAAGGACGGGGTGCCGGCCAAGGTCGCGCACATCGAGTACGACCCCAACCGCACCGCCCGGATCGCGCTGCTGCACTACCTCGACGGGGAGAAGCGCTACATCCTCGCGCCGGTGAAGCTCAGGCAGGGCGACACGGTCAGCTCCGGCGTGGGCGCCGACATCAAGCCCGGCAACGCGCTGCCGCTGCGCAACATCCCGACCGGCACGGTGGTGCACGCCATCGAGCTGCGTCCCGGTGGTGGTGCGAAGATCGCCCGCAGCGCCGGCACGAGTGTGCAGCTCGTCGCGAAGGACGGCCCCTACGCCCAGCTGCGGATGCCCTCCGGTGAGATCCGCAACGTGGATGTGCGCTGCCGCGCGACGGTCGGCGAGGTCGGCAACGCGGAGCAGAGCAACATCAACTGGGGTAAGGCCGGCCGGATGCGCTGGAAGGGTCGCCGACCCACCGTGCGTGGTGTCGCGATGAACCCGGTCGACCACCCGCACGGTGGTGGTGAGGGTAAGACCTCCGGCGGTCGTCACCCCGTCAACCCCAAGGGCCGTCCGGAGGGGCGGACCCGCGCGACCCGCAAGTCGTCCGACGCGCTCATCGTGCGTCGTCGCAAGCAGAACAGGCGGCGGTAGTGGTGATCTCCAGGCCCCGGGCCGCGTCGACCACCAGCGCGCCGCCGACCAGCCGCACCCATCGGATCTGAGCGGGAAGGAGGAGACACAGCCATGCCACGCAGTCTGAAAAAGGGCCCGTTCGTCGACGACCACCTGCTCAAGAAGGTGGATCTGCAGAACTCCAAGGGCACCAAGCACGTCATCAAGACCTGGTCGCGCCGGTCGACCGTGATCCCCGACATGCTGGGGCACACGATCGCCGTGCACGACGGCCGCAAGCACGTCCCGGTCTTCATCACCGAGGGCATGGTCGGGCACAAGCTCGGCGAGTTCGCCCCGACCCGGACCTTCCGTGGCCACGTCAAGGAGGACCGGAGGTCACGCCGTGGCTGACGATCTCGTTGACGGCCTGACCCGGGCCGGTCTTCCCGGGGCCAAGGCCTCGGCCCGCTATGTCCGGGTCTCGCCGACGAAGGCCCGCCGGGTCGTCGACCTGGTGCGCGGGCGCTCGGTCGGCGAGGCGCTGGACATCCTCCGGTTCGCTCCGCAGGCGGCCAGCGAGGACGTGTACAAGGTTGTCGCCAGCGCCGCGGCGAACGCCGAGAACAACCACAGCCTCGATCCGGCCACCCTGTGGGTCGGCGAGGTCTACGTGGACGAGGGGCCGACGCTCAAGCGCATCCGGCCCCGCGCCCAGGGCCGGGCCTATCGGATCCGCAAGCGCACCAGCCACATCACCGTCGTGGTGGAGAGCCGGGAGCCGGTCTCCGCGGCCGGCCGGGGCGCGAAGACGACCGCGAAGACGACAAGGAGGGCCCGGTAGTGGGGCAGAAGGTCAACCCGCACGGGTTCCGGCTTGGTATCACCTCGGAGTTCACCTCTCGCTGGTACGCCGACAAGCAGTACAAGGCGTACGTCGGCGAGGACGTGAAGATCCGCAAGATGATGTCGCGGGGCATGGAGCGGGCCGGCATCAGCCGGGTCGACATCGAGCGGACCCAGGGGCGGCTGCGGGTGGACATCCACACCGCGCGCCCAGGCATCGTCATCGGTCGCCGTGGCGCCGAGGCCGACCGTATCCGTGGCGACCTGGAGAAGCTCACCGGCAAGCAGGTGCAGCTCAACATCCTCGAGGTGAAGAACCCCGAGGTCGACGCCCAGCTCGTCGCCCAGGGGGTGGCTGAGCAGCTCTCCAGCCGGGTCAGCTTCCGCCGGGCGATGCGCAAGGCCATGCAGACCGCGATGAAGGGCGGCGCGAAGGGGATCCGGGTGCAGTGCTCGGGTCGTCTCGGTGGCGCCGAGATGAGCCGGTCGGAGTTCTACCGCGAGGGTCGGGTGCCGTTGCACACCCTTCGCGCGGACATCGACTACGGCTTCTATGAGGCTCGGACGAACTTCGGCCGCATCGGCGTGAAGGTCTGGATCTACAAGGGCGACGTCGTCCAGAGCCGGGCCGAGCGTGAGGCGCAGGAGGCGCTGCAGCGCCAGACCCGCCGGGAGCGCCCGCGCCGCGGGCCGCGTTCCGGCTCGTCCGGCACGACCCAGGGCGGGACCGAAGCGGGCCGGGCGGCGGCCCGCAGCGAGCGCCGGGGCCGTGGTGGTGGCGGCGGGAACGCCCCGGCTGAGACTCCGGCGGGCGAGGCCGCGGCGGCCGAGTCGACCGAGTCGACCGAGTCGACGGCACCTGTCGCGGAGTCCGCCACCGCGGCGCCGAGTACGCCGGCCGCGGCGCCGAGTACGCCGGCCGCGGCGCCGAGTACGCCGGCCGCGGCGCCGAGTACGCCGGCCGCGACGCCTGAGGCGGCCGTGGCGAACACTCCGGAGAAGGCGGAGGAATAGACATGCTGATTCCCCGGAAGGTCGCGCACCGCAAGCAGCACCACCCCGGGCGGACTGGTGCCGCCAAGGGCGGAACCCGGGTCACGTTCGGTGAGTACGGGATTCAGGCCCTGGAGTCGGCTTACGTGACGAACCGGCAGATTGAGTCGGCCCGTATCGCGATGACCCGGCACATCCGTCGTGGTGGAAAGGTCTGGATCAACATCTACCCGGACCGTCCGCTGACCAAGAAGCCGGCCGAGACCCGGATGGGTTCCGGTAAGGGCTCGCCTGAGTGGTGGGTTGCGAACGTCAAGCCGGGCCGGGTCCTGTTCGAGCTGTCCGGGGTCGCGGAGCCGGTGGCCCGCGAGGCGATGCGGCGGGCCATCCACAAGCTGCCGATGAAGTGCCGTTTCGTGGTCCGTGAAGGTGGTGCGTAATGGCTGTCGCTACCGCGGACGAGCTGCGGAGCCTGTCGGGCGAGGAGCTCGTCGACAAGCTTCGGGAGGCCAAGGAGGAGCTGTTCAACCTCCGGTTCCAGGCGGCGACCGGGCAGTTGTCGAACAACCGCCGGCTGCAGGCCGTGCGGCGCGACATCGCCCGGATCTACACCGTCATGCGCGAACGGGAGCTGGGTATCACCGACGATCCGGCGGTGGCGGCCGGCGCGGCGGACGATGACGCGACGCAGTCGGAACGGGCGTGAGGACAGTGACAGACGAGACGGCCTCCCAGGAGGCTTCGCAGAGCACGGACGCGGCGACTCTCCCCCGCGGATTCCGTAAGGTCCGAGAGGGCCTCGTGGTCAGCGACAAGATGACCAAGACCGTCGTGGTCGCGGTCGAGGACCGGGTGCAGCACCCGCTGTACGGCAAGACGATCCGTCGTACCAAGAAGGTCAAGGCGCACGACGAGAGCGGCACCACCGGTGTCGGCGACCGCGTCCTGCTGATGGAGACGCGGCCGCTGTCGGCGACCAAGCGGTGGCGGATCGTTCAGGTCTTGGAGAAGGCGAAGTAGTGAAGTAGTTCTGGCCCGGACGCCGGGGCCGGGCAGGACCGGGTGATCAGGAGCGGAAAGTGATTCAGCAGGAGTCGCGACTTCGGGTCGCCGACAACACCGGAGCGCGGGAGATTCTCTGCATCCGGGTGCTCGGCGGCTCTGGGCGTCGTTACGCGGGGATCGGCGACATCATCGTCGGCACGGTGAAGGACGCCCTGCCCGGCGCCGGCGTGAAGCGCGGCGACGTGGTCAAGGCGGTCGTGGTGCGTACCACCAAGGAGCGCCGGCGGCCGGACGGCTCCTACATCCGCTTCGACGAGAACGCGGCGGTGCTCATCCGGGACGGTGGTGACCCTCGGGGCACCCGCATCTTCGGGCCGGTCGGCCGGGAGCTGCGTGACAAGAAGTTTATGAAGATCATCTCGCTGGCACCGGAGGTGCTGTGACCGTGGCCACTTTGAAGATTAAGAAAGGCGACACGGTCCAGATCATCACCGGCAAGGACCGTGGGCTCAAGGGTAAGGTCATCCGCGCCTACCCGGAGCAGAACAAGGTCCTCGTCGAGGGCGCGAACCGGATCACCCGGCACACCCGGGTCCAGCAGAGCACGCGCGGCTCGCAGTCCGGGGGCATCATCACCCAGGAGGCGCCGATCCACGTGAGCAACGTGATGATCGTCGACCCGTCTGACGGGAAGCCGACCCGGATCGGTTACCGCATCAACGACGACGGCACCAAGGTGCGTGTCTCGCGGCGCACCGGCACCGAGCTGTAGGCCGAGCGAGCAGTCGAGCAGTTGGGAAACGAGATTAGACCATGACTGTGACCACCGAGGGCCGGACCATCGAAGGCCGGACCACCGGCGCTCGCCCGGTTCCACGGCTCAAGCAGCGGTACCGTGACGAGATCGCCCCGGCGCTGCGGGACCAGTTCTCCTACCGCAACGTCATGCAGATCCCCGGCGTCGTCAAGGTCGTCGTCAACATGGGGGTCGGAGACGCCGCCCGGGACGCGAAGCTGATCGATGGCGCTGTGCGGGATCTCGCGGCCATCACCGGCCAGAAGCCCGCGGTCCGGCGCGCGAAGAAGTCCATCGCCCAGTTCAAGCTGCGCGAAGGGATGCCGATCGGCGCCAAGGTGACGTTGCGTGGTGACCGGATGTGGGAGTTCCTCGACCGCCTCGTCACCATCGCGCTGCCGCGTATCCGTGACTTCCGCGGGCTGTCGCCGAAGCAGTTCGACGGTGCCGGCAACTACACCTTCGGGGTGACCGAGCAGTCGATCTTCCACGAGATCGATATCGACCGGATCGATCGGGTTCGGGGCATGGACATCACGGTCGTCACCACCGCGACCACCGACGACGAGGGCCGGGCGCTCCTGCGGGCGCTGGGCTTCCCCTTCCGGGAGAACTAGAGAGATGGCCAAGAAAGCACTGATCGAGAAGTCGAACCGTAAGCCGAAGTATGCGGTCCGGGGTTACACCCGATGCCAGCGCTGCGGCCGGTCCCGCTCGGTGTACCGGGGCTTCGGGCTCTGCCGGGTATGCCTGCGGCAGATGGCGCATCGCGGCGAGCTGCCCGGCGTCACCAAGAGCTCCTGGTAGGCCGGTACCGCGCCCCGGACCGGGGCCGGCACGGCTCCACCGGCAGCACGGCTCCACCGCACTACCACCGCACCTCCACCCGATCGCGGCAGGCCCGGCATCCAGCGGCCGAGGACGACCTCGGCGCCGGCGGGAACCGCCGTGAGAAAGGCGTCAAGCCATGACGATGACCGATCCGATTGCGGACATGCTCACGCGTGTCCGGAACGCCAGCCGGGCGTACCACGACCGCGTGGTGATGCCTCACAGCAAGATCAAGACGCACATTGCCGAGATCCTCCAGCAGGAGGGATACATCTCCGGCTGGCACGTCGAGGACGCGACCTCGGCTGGCGGCGTCGGCCACACCCTGGTCATCGATCTGAAGTACGGCCCCAACCGGGAACGCTCGATCGCCGGGATCAAGCGCATCAGCAAGCCGGGTCTGCGGGTCTATGCCAAGGCGACGAACCTCCCGAAGGTCCTCGGGGGCCTGGGCGTCGCCATCATCTCCACCTCGTCGGGTCTGCTGACCGACAAGCAGGCGGGCAAGCGGGGCGTGGGCGGGGAAGTCCTCGCCTACATCTGGTAAGGAGGGCGAGCGATGTCACGGATCGGGCGCCTGCCCATTCCCGTCCCCAGCGGTGTCGATGTCACCGTCCAGGGAGCCACCATCACCGTCAAGGGGCCCAAGGGCACCCTGAGCCACGTCGTGGCCGAGCCGATCGTGGTGAACACCGAGGACGGTCGGCTCCTCGTGACCCGGCCCGACGATGAGCGTCGCTCCCGGTCGCTGCACGGCCTGACTCGCACCCTGGTCTCCAATATGGTCACCGGCGTCACCGCCGGATACTCGAAGACCCTGGAGATCGTCGGCGTCGGTTACCGTGTCCAGGCCAAGGGCTCCGACCTGGAGTTCGCCCTCGGATACAGCCACCCGGTGCCGGTCAAGGCCCCGGAGGGCATCCGCTTCGAGGTGCAGACCCCGACCCGCTTCGTGGTCCACGGGATCGACAAGCAGCTGGTCGGTGAGGTCTCCGCGAAGATCCGCGGGCTGCGCAAGCCCGACCCGTACAAGGGCAAGGGCGTGCGCTACCAGGGCGAGGTCGTCCGCCGCAAGGTCGGGAAGACCGGGAAGTAGGAGATAGATCATGGCAGTGAGCCTCGGCGCCAGCTCGCGCCGACGGACCGCGAAGCTCCGTCGGCACGTCCGGGTGCGCAAGAAGGTGGCGGGCACCCCGTCCCGCCCACGGCTCGTCGTCACCCGGTCCTCGCGGCACATCTACGCCCAGGTCATCGACGACGTCGCCGGCCACACGCTGGCGTCGGCGTCCACTCTGGACGTGTCGCTGCGCGGCGGCGAGGGGGACAAGACCGAGCAGGCCCGCAAGGTCGGCGCACTGGTCGCCGAGCGCGCGAAGGCGGCCGGGATCGCCGCGGTCGTGTTCGATCGCGGTGGGCGGACCTACTCCGGCCGCATCGCCGCGCTCGCGGACGCGGCGCGGGGGAGCGGGCTGGACTTCTGATGACTGCCCCCAGCCTTTACTGTCAGTCCAGCCTTTACCGCCAGTACAGCCAGAACAGGGAGATGTTGTAGATGCCAGGCCAGCAGCGCCGCGGCGGCGGCTCCGGCGGCTCGGACCGTCGGGAACGCCGGGACCGGTCGGGCAGCGGCCCGGCGCAGGAGAAGAACGCCTACGTCGAGCGGGTTGTCGCGATCAACCGCGTGGCGAAGGTTGTCAAGGGCGGACGTCGGTTCAGCTTCACGGCGCTCGTCGTGGTCGGTGACGCGGACGGGACCGTGGGCGTCGGCTATGGCAAGGCCAAGGAGGTTCCGGCCGCCATCGCCAAGGGCGTCGAAGAAGCCAAGAAGCACTTCTTCAAGGTGCCCCGGATCGGTTCGACGATTCCGCACCCAGTGCAGGGCGAGGAGGCGGCCGGCGTCGTGCTGCTCAAGCCCGCCTCGCCCGGTACCGGGGTCATCGCCGGTGGTCCGGTCCGTGCCGTGCTGGAGTGCGCCGGTGTGCACGACGTGCTCTCGAAGTCGCTCGGCTCATCGAACCCGATCAACATTGTGCACGCGACGGTCGCTGCTCTGCGTGGCCTGATGCGTCCCGAGGAGATCGCCGCCCGTCGCGGCCTGCCGCTGGAGGACGTCGCTCCGCCGGCCATGCTGCGCGCTCGTGCGGCGGGAGCCGGTGTCTGATGGCCAAGCTGCGCATCACGCAGATCCGGTCGGGGATCGGTGGTACCTCGAACCAGCGGGCCACGCTGCGTACCCTTGGTCTGCGGAAGATCAACGCGACGACCGTCCGTGATGATCGTCCCGAGATTCGCGGGATGATCAGAACTGTGACCCATCTTGTCCGGGTCGAGGAGGTGGACTCCTAGCCATGGCCGAACTGACGAAGACCGACGCCGGTGACGACACCGGCGCCACCGGCGCGGGCACTGAGGCCGGCTCGGCGCAGGCCGTCCGTGGCCGCGGCCTGAAGGTGCACCACCTCCGGCCGGCCCCCGGCGCCCATAAGTCCAAAACCCGCGTCGGTCGTGGTGAGGGTTCCAAGGGCAAGACCGCCGGGCGGGGCACCAAGGGCTCGAAGGCCCGCAAGCAGGTGCCCGCCCGGTTCGAGGGTGGCCAGATGCCCCTGCACATGCGCCTGCCCAAGCTGAAGGGCTTCCGCAACCGGTTCCGCGTCGAGTACCAGGTCGTGAACGTCGCCACCCTCGCGGAGCTGTTCCCGCAAGGTGGTGAGGTCACCAAGGCCGACCTCGTGGCCAGGGGTGCGGTGCGGGGCAAGTCGCCGGTGAAGGTGCTGGGCAACGGCGACATCGACGTCGCGCTGCACGTGAGCG
>NZ_CDWWEW010000017.1:0-29492 GCF_977966315.1 Frankia sp. CeRuru1 | reverse complement strand
TCATCACCTGGGTCAACACGACCTTCACCCACCCGGACGGCACCCTGCCGATCCCACCCGATCCGACCAAGCACCTGCGCGCCACCCGCTTCCGGCGCACCCTCGCCCACAGCATCGTCCGCCGCCCCCGGCGGCCTCATCGCCGCCGCCCTGCAATACGGCCATGTCCACACCAAGGTCACCCTGAGCTACGCGGGCGCCGCGGACACCTCCTGGCTCGACGACCTCGCCGTCGAACGCCTGGAATTGGTCATCGAACAGACGCAGACCGACACCCGGCTCCTCACCGACGGCGAGCACATCAGCGGACCCGCCGCCGCCGAATACCGCACCCGGGGCGCACGGTTCCACGGCCGCGTTGTCAACCAGGCCCGCAACGCCCGGCGGCTCCTCGCCAGCTCGGACCCCGATGTCCATCATGGCGACGGCCTCACCTGCGTCTACCGCGCCGAGACCGCCGAATGCCGCCGCGTCCTCGCCCGGCAGGGGCTCACCCCCGACGGGCCGCAGGAGTTCCACTGCCGGTCCACCTGCCCCAACCTTGCCTACACCGACCGCGGCATCGACCAGCTCCGCGCACGGCTCAATCGTCTGGACGCCACCATCGGCGACCCGCTGACACCGCAGCCGCTCCGCGACCGCGCGCACGCACAGGCCGAAGCCGCGAAAGCCACCATCGACCGGCACATCTCGACCTCGCCCCGTCGGGCAGACCAGGCAGACCAGTGATGACCCGCCAGCCCCGGAATCCGCCGGCAGAGAGATCCGCCATCGAGGCCGCGACCGCGCGGCTGCTTGCCGGAACCCCACTGCGGTCCCGCTCCGGCAAACTCACCGTCACCGAGCTGATCGTCGAGTCCGGCCTGCGCCGCGACGTCGTCTACGCCGACCACTCCCACCTGGTCGAGGTCTTCCGCACGCTGGTCAAGGCACAGAACTCCACACCCACCGCCCTGCGGGACCTCGCCGAGGAGAACGCCGACCTCATGCAGAAACTCGCCGCGTCCAAAGCCGAGCTGGCCGAGGAACGCGCCGCCGCCGCGACCCTGCGCAGACTCGTCGTCGAGCTGTCTCTGGAACTGAGCCAAGCACAGGACCAAGGACATGATCAGAGAAACGCCGTTCGTCTCACGCCCGCACCGACCCGCACCTCATCGGCCCTTGCTGACGGACTCCCTACTCGACTCCACCACATGTTGTAGGAGAGCTGTGCCGGACCGTTACCGAAGCATCGTTGACGTCTACGTCCTGCTCCGACGAGACGGCAAGATTCTCCTCCTGGAACGCGCCAACACCGGGTACGCCGACGGGCAGCTCTGCCCACCCAGCGGCCATCTCGAAGAAGGTGAATCCGTGGTGGATGGCGCCATCCGCGAAGCCCACGAGGAGGTCGGCGTCACTCTCCGGAAGGAGAACCTTCATTTCGTGCATGTCGTGCACCACCGCAACCCGCAGGGGCAGGCCCGCATCGGCTTCTTTTTTGGAGCTACCCGGTGGGAAGGAGAGCCGCGTAACCGCGAGCCCGCGAAATGCGCCGGCCTCTTCTGGGCTGACCCCGACAAGCTGCCACCCAACACGGTCGGCTACACGGCCGCGGCTGTCGCACAGATCCAAGTCGGACACGGATTCTCCATCGATGGCTGGGATGGCATCTACAGCAGCGAAGACGCGGAGAACAGCAAATGATCATCTACGCTCTGGCAATGGCAGGTTCGCGTAGAGCGAAGACCGTTCGGTAGCCACGCCGCCGCGTACCCCACACGCCACGTCTACCTGCCCTGTGTCAACCCAGTGGCGCCTGGTTGAATCCGCCTCGCTCGGCCCGGTATGGCTGAGGCTCGCACCCGGCCGGTGCGACGGTCCGGAGATCGGCCTTGGCGAGGTCGAGGACGGTGACGCTGGAGGGACGGTAAGGGTTGGCACCAGCCAGGTCGGCGCGGGGGACGCCGGGCAACCGCGGACGGCGGGCGAGGACCAGGGCGGCGGCCGCGCGTCGGACGAGATCGGCGCGCAGGCGCGGGTCAGCTCCATCGACTTTGTAACCGTCACCCAGCCGGCGGACACCCGTTGCCCGGCACCGAAACGATCACCGGTAGGGCGAGGGTTGGCTTGGTGCGGAAGCCGGTCCCGTCAGGGACGCTGGCCGCGGCGAGCCGATCGGGTCGTCGGTCCAGGGCTTCGGCAGGTACGGAGCGTTGCCGCGCGGGTGTCGACCAGGGGGATGCCCGGTTAGAACTCGACTGGCAACATCATCCACTACGTCGAACGCACGTTCTGAGCGCCTGGTAGGTCCGTTCGCTCCGGTCCGCCTGGTCACCATGATCGTGGGAGTGGTAAGGTCGGCGTTTCTCTTCGCGTCCGGAGACGTGACGACGCTCGGTGTCCGTCTGGGGAATTCTGACGTACGTCACGTTCCTCGGGGTTACTATGCCGCTAGGGCCTCGGGCGGTTGCTCTCGGCGCAAGCTCGGGGGGGCGTATGGCGGCGTCAGCTGCGAACGGGCGTGCGGGCGGTGGAGCCGACTCTGCTTCGGCATCGCCGCAGGTGGTCGCGTCTTCTCTTGCGTTGCCGAAGGGCGGCGGTGCCATTCGCGGTATCGGCGAGAAGCTGGCCGCGAACCCGGTCAGTGGCACGGGCACCGTGTCGGTGCCGATCGCCGCCAGTCCCGGTCGCTCCGGATTCGGCCCTCAGCTCACGCTCGGCTACGACTCGGGGGCGGGTAACGGGCCGTTCGGTCTCGGGTGGAGTCTTTCGACGGTCGACGACTCGATGACCTGTTCCCCCAACTTGACTATCCGCCGATCCCACTCGCCAACCCGACCGGGATAGTCCTTCTTACCGCCTTCGTTGACGTGGCTCCGACGGGGGCCGGTCGTCGGCGAGTCGCTTTCAGTGTCGAGGAGCACCGATGCCCACTCTTCTGGTGATTCGCCTGCATCCTGATGTCTCCGTCACCGCCAACTCGTTCCAGGACGAATACCTGCCGAACCTCTCGATCGCGGCGCACGAGCTGTCCTTCTCGGACCCGGCCGGGGCGGGGCCGGCTTTCGGCACCGCGAACTACCTGCCGAATGCGAACACGCGGGTCACGCAGCACGTCGGGATGGTGGAAGGCCCGACGCCCGGCCAGCGCATACCCAAGATATTCGCCGTCGCGACCGCGGTCATCGAGGTGCCCGACCCGCCCGCGGGCGGCGAGCACGACACCGTCGATGTCCGCATTGTGATCGCCCGTAACGGGGAGATCGTCCATCGTCAGCTGTACTACAACGTGCCGGTCGCGCCGGCGCCGGTCCCGGCCGATCCGAACGACTATCCGGAGCTGGCCCCGGTGAGTCTCTACCTCGAGCTCCCCTCATCGGGTCACGGCACGGGAGCCGGGTTCACCCTGCCCGAGGACGGCACCGCCCCCAACTTCGACGCGTTGCGGGCGGCGGTGGAGGATGTCCTCGACGACGATCCAGGTTCCACCGCGGGCATCGCCGATCTCACGTTCGAGCAGGCGCGCCATGTCGCGCGTGAGATCGCGTGGAACCGCGTCGCGTACCCGCCGCCGAAGCCCGATGCGGCGAAGGGGACCATCGATACCGGTCTGGACACTCCCGACAATGCCGAGGAATGGCAGCGTCAGGTGTTCCAGGCCATCTACACCGGTCCGAACGCTGCCGACAGCAACGAGGAGCGGCAGCGTCAGGTGTTCGAGGGCGAGCTGCTCATGCACCACGTCGCCCGCAACACCGAATCCGATCGCCTCACCGAGTTCGTCTACGCGCTGTCGGCCGCGATCTGGTGCGAGCGGCGGTCGGCCGCCGCCACACGTGCCGGCTTCACGTTCCCCGTCTTCCCCGACCGCCCTGACCGGCACCGTCGCGTGTTCCTCACCGGTGCCGGCGGGGCGCCGCTCGCACCCGCGCCGGTCGTTCCGGCGGCGTACTTCTACGCGCTGGCCGCGGTGCTGCCCCACCAGGTCGAGCGCGAGCAGCGTTACGACCTGGCCGTGCTCGACGGGGAGGCCCAGTCCGTGAGGGCCTTCTCGCAGGCGGTCGCCGACGGCGTCATCAGCGAGCCGCCCGCCGCGAACCGGTACCAGGCGGCCCGCCGGCTGCAGCTCCTGGGTCGGCTGAACGACCTCGGCACCCCCACCTGCGAGCTGGCGCCGGCACCGGCGCCGGTCAACGCCCTGTTCTCCGGGTGGCTCGCCTTCGCCGGCGACGACATCGACGCGTTCTGGGCCTCGCTGAACGGCAGCCGGGCAGCCGGGCATCTCCACGTCGTGGTCGGTGCGATCGCGGACGCCCACCAGCCGCTCGTCGACGCCGTCGAGGACGCCGCGTTCGGTGTGACCACCGTGGCGGACCTGGCCGCGAAGACGAACCAGGACTGGGCCACGCTGCTCGCCGCCGACCCCACCAGGCTGCCGCCGTTCACCGCTCCTGGGACGACCAGCGAGCGGATCGACGCGTTCATCCGCGGCCTTCGGCGCTTTTTCGACCTCACCGAGACCGCCGACACACCGCCGCCGCCGACGGCGCTCGGCGCCCCGCTGCTGGACCGGTCGCCCGGCACCCTGGTCGACGCGCTCATCGCTGCCCTGCCCGACTTCGACTTCGGGACGTGGACGGAAACCACGCTCGCGCCGGCGCTCGACCTGCTTCTGCCCGGTGACCCCGACGCCCAGGCCGAGGTCACCGCGTGGCTGAGGCGCATCCGCGATGTCGTCGCCCTCGTCGCCGGCGTCCCGGCCGAGCTCCAGTTCTCGGTCATCGAGGCTCTGTGGGCCCGTGGCTTCATCACCGCGGCCGGTTTCGAAAGCCTCACCCTCGACGGGTTCCGGGACGCGTTGCAGGGCAGTGTCGCCTTCGATCACGCCGAGGCCATCTGGACGCAGGCCGGCGCCCGTGGCGCGGAGCCGGCCGAGCCTGCGGGCCCCTTCGCCGCCGTCAACCCGGACGGGCGGCTCACCGACTGCGTCCCGCCCCGGCACCGGTCGGCCCTGGGTCCGGTGGCGTATCTGCAGGAACTGCTGCGGGCCACAGGCAGGTCCAGCTGCGAGGAACCGCTGCCTGTCGACAGAGGTGCGTCGCTGTCGGACCTGGTGGCCTCCCGGCGTGGGCCTGTCGGTGATCTTCTGGCCAGCGCCTCCAACGTCGACGTGCCGATCCCGCTCATCGACCGCGTCAACGAGTGTCTCGAGCACCTGGTGGCCGGGCAGGCCACCTCCGGTGTCGTGTACGACACCGCGGCCGGTACCCTCGGCGGGCACGCCCTGGACACCGCCGCCCCGGCGGGCGGGGTGTCCCACGACGCGACGACGCTGTTCGAGGCGCTGCCCGCGCATTCCACACCGGCGACACCCACCAGGGCTCCGGGGGCGTGGGAGGTGCTCCGCCGCGACTTCTCGTCCTGGCTGCTGCCCTACCACCAGCCTCTCGACATCGCCCGGACCTACCTGGACGCGCTGGGGACAAGCCGTTACGCCACCATGCGGCGCGGCCGGCGGCACATCACCGAGCTGGTGCTCGACCCGTCGTCCGAGCCGGGCGACTTCCAGACGCACCTGTGGCGGTATCCGGTCCGCCTCCCCCTGGCACTTGAATACCTGGGCATCAGTCCCGAGGAGTACGACGTCCTCTACACCCCCCGGGGGCTCGATCCGGCGACTCTGCCGGTCCATTTCGGTTTCGGTCGGGACGACGAGAGCTGGATCAGCTCCGTCACCGACCTTCCGACGTTCCTTGAACGTACCGGTCTGAGCTTCTGCGAGTTCCGCGAGCTGTGGCTCGCCGACTACGTGTCGTTCACGTTCCGCCATCCGCAGGAACGCCCACTGCCCGCCTGTGAGCCCTGCTGTCTCGATGACTTCACCATCGTCTTCCCCGATTCCGCGGATCCCGCCGAGGAGCTCGAGCGCCTGAACGCGTTCATCCGCCTGTGGCGCCGGCTGAACGCCCGGCCGGAGACGGCGCTGTCGTTCGCCGAGCTCGCCGATATCGCGAGGGTGCTGGCCCTCTACGACGGAGCGGCCGTCAACGGCGATTTCGCCCGTCAGCTGGCCGCTTTCCTCATGCTGCGTCGCGACTTCGAGCTCGACCTGACCGATGGAACGCCGACGGAGGAGCCGGCCACCGGTGGGGCTGATGGTGGGGCTGACCGCACCCACCTCCTGGCGTTCTGGGTTCCGGGGGCCGCCCGGCGGGAGTGGGCCGTCCGGCACCTGCTGAACCAGATCCAGCGTTACGCCGTCTACACCTATGGCTGCACACCCCGCCCGCCCGAGTTCATCAAGCTGCTCAAGGACAATCTGGACCCGTTGTCACGCCTGGCCGGTTTCGATCCGCAGACGCCGGGGGACACGTGGGACGCCAGACCCACCCACACCCTCCGCCTCGCCGAGATCCTGGCCAAGATCTACGCCTCGGACTTCGAGGTCGGCGAGATCCTGTTCCTCTTCACAGCCGATCCTCAGATCCAAGGGGGCGACCCCTTTCCGCTCCAGCCGGCGAACGAGGCGCTCGACCTCCCGTTCGCCGCACCCGACGACGACCCGGACAACCTGTTCGCGCTGCGGGAGCGCCTCCTCGCCGTCGAGGTCGACGACGCGGCGGCCCGGGCCTGGACCTTCACGGCGATGGGGGAGCGCCTGCACGCCGAGGTCGGGCTGCCGCTGCCTCCGGACGGCGACCAGTGGGATCGGTTCGGTCGGCACTTCTTCCCTGACGTCCTGATCGCCGAAGGCGTCCCCGTCACGGCCGCGCAGCGGCGCTACAGAACACCGTTGGCGGGGACCTCGACGGAACTCTGGAACACCCCTCCCGAAGGCCCGTTCCGCCACGACCCCGCTGCCGGCGTCCTGTGGTGCGACGTCCCGCTGGCCGACGCCGACGTCCTCGCCAAACTGGCCCGTGTCCGCCAGCTCAGCCCGGCCGAGCAGGCGGCGGTCAGCGAGCTTTACCACCTGCCTCGGGCGGAGCTTGCCTTCTTCTCCTTCCTGTTCGACAACCAGGCGGAGGCCGAGCGGCACCTCATCGAGGAGACCGACGCCGCGGCCCGCTGGTCCTGGTTCCAACACGCGTTCGCCCGCTTCCTGGCCCGCTGTGACGCCATCGCCTCGCACCTCGCCGGCCACGTCGCCCGGGTCACCGGGCGAGACCGACCGGACAGCGCCACCGCGGCGAGGCTCGTCCTCAGGTATCTCCGGGCCGATGAGAACACGGCCCTGACGCCGTGGGAGGACGACGGCGGTCAGCCGCCGGCCGTGAGGTGGGCCCCGACCCCCGGCGGAGGAGCCTTCCACGCCCTCCTCGGGGTGGCCGGCACCGGCATGCTGGCCGAGTACCGTTCCGCCACCGATGCCCTCCGGTGGCGGGAGACCCGAGGCGGGACGGAGGCCTTCGGGCCGCACGAGAACACGGCCATGAGCCCGGTGCCCACCGTGGTGCCCGCCATGGACACCGCTTTCGCTCCCGAGCAGCTCCGGTACGCCGCCATCCGCAACGGCTTCGCCATGGCGAACACCAATGGTCTGGCCCTCGGCGGCGCGGAGCCGTTCCGCCTGACCTGGTCCGGACTGGTACTGATCGAGCAGCCCGGTGCCTACGGCTTCCGGGTAGGCGCGCCCACCACCGACGGCGGGTTTCCCGACTTCGAGGCGATCCGGCGCTTCCACCGCTGGTGCGTCACCCTGAGGCAGGGGCAGCGGTCCTGGGTGCTGCTGGCGCACGACTGGCCGGCGGAGGAGGCGCCGCCGGACTGCTCGGCGCCCGCGCGGCTGGAACGCGGCTTCTACGAGCTCGCCATCACCTTCGAACGCCTGCCCGTCACCTTCGACGGCCCCGAGGACGTGTATCCGCAGACCACCGGGATCCAGCTCAGCTACGAAGGCCCCGACACCGACGGAGGCTGGCGGCCGATCCCCAACGACAGACTGTTCGTGGGGCACAAGGCAGCAGGGCTCGACGACGGCTTCGACGCGGATTCCCCCGCCGCCCTGCTGGCCGCGCTCCGCAACCGCTACGTCCCGACAGTCCGTGACATCCGCCGGACCTACCAGCGGGCCTTCAAGGCCCTGCTGTTCGCCCACCGCCTCGGCCTCGGAGCGAAGCCCGAAGCCGACGACGGACAGTCAGAACTCGCCTACATCCTCTCCCGGCCGGAGGCCTTCGCCGGCCGGTCCTATGCCCGGGACGGCGGCGGCATCGTCGCCCACCAGGCATGGTTCGACGTCAACTTCTGGCCGGTCGCCGACGTCTACCACCCGCCGTCGCCCGCCGTCGACCAGCGCGCCGCCCCGTCCCGGCGGCGCAGCGCCGCCCTGTTCGACTGGTGGGAGCGTCTCTTCGACTACACGGTGATGCGGGCGGCGGCCACCCGTGGCCCGGAGCTGCCCCTGTGGCTGCTGTTCCACGAGGCGCACGAGGCCCACGAGGACAACCCGGCGCATCTCCTCAGGCACCTGGGTGTGCGGATCGACCATCAGGAGTCGGTCCTGCGCTACTTCGATCCCGCGGAGGCCGGCCTTTCCTACGACGTCACGAGCGAGGACCTGAGCGACGACCGTTGGACGGTCCGGGTCTGGCACGCCGACCGCTGGGTGCGGGCCCGCGAGCACCAGTTCCTCAGCCGTGACCCGCGCGCCGCCGCGGTCTTCCTCTGGGCCTCCGACGGCCCTGAGACGGCGGGGCTGGAGAACCTGACCCGGTTCTACCGCGACGACTGCATCGAGAACGGTGCGCCACGGCGGTACACCGAGATCCGGAACGTGAACGACGGCCTGCGGGAGCGGGGCCGCGCCGCCCTGGTCTCCTATCTCACCCGCCTCGACCGGGTGGCCCTGCCGTGGGGAGGATTCGCCGCCACGGCCCGCGACCTGTCCGAGCTGCTGCTCCTCGACGTCGAGGCCGGCATCTGCCAGAAGGCCAGCCGCATCGAGGAGGCCATCTGCGCGGTGCAGCTCTTCGTCAGCCGAGCCCGGCTGGGACTCGAACCGGCGTTCTCCCCCGGCCCGTCGTTCGCCCTCGTCTGGGACCGCCGCTTCGCCGAGTACCAGACCTGGCTCGCGTGCCGGCGGCGGGAGATCTACCGCGAGAACTGGATCCAGTGGGACGAACAGGCCGAGGCCCGCGGGTCGGAGGCGTTCCGGTTCCTCACCTCCGAGCTGCGCCATGCCGACCTGACCCTGCCGGAACCCGGAAGCCTCGCCTTCTGGCCGACCCCCGGCCTGCCGCCTCAGAGCGGTGCGACGCCGCTCCAGGCCCGCGAGCCGGCGACCATGCGTTTCGTGGCGCCGCCCGCCGACGGCCTCGGGGTGCTCGGCACTCCGAACCGGCACGCGCGGACCAGCTGGCTGGCCCCCGCCACCCACCGCCCGAGAGGCCGGATCCGCGACGACGGCGAGGACACGCAGGACGGATCCAATCCCCCGTTCCCCATGTGGATCGAGGCGGCGGTCCGCCTCGGCGCCCGGTTCGTCCGCGTCGCCGCCGCCGGCCTGCCGCAGGCCTCGACCAGCCACCGGCCGGCGCACGACCAGACGTCGGCCGCCTCCTGCTGCCAGGAGTGCGGGAAGGCCCACCCGGCGCTGATGGACGAGTACTACTTCTGGCTCGAGGTCTCCGAGCAGTACGACCCGGTCGAGCAGGTGGCGGAGTGGCGTACCGTGCCGGACGACCCGGCCGCCGAGATCACCGGCGACCCGCTGTCGGACTGGCACCGTCCCGCGGCGCTCCCGGGGCTGCTGGCCTGGGCGCCGCGGCGGACCGTGCACCTGCACTGGTGCCGTGTCCACAACGGCGAGTTCGGAACCCACCGCCAGTCGGCCGAGGGGGTGCGGGTCTCCGACGGCGCCGAACCGGCCCTGGTCTTCACCGGACGGGTGGGTGACTCGCTGGCGTTCTCCGTCACCGGCGGCGAGACGTCGGTGGGTCTTCCAGATGATCCACCGGCGGGCTTCCGCTACGACCTCGCGCCTGACGACGCCGTCACCGTGCCCGAGGTGGTGCCGGCACCACCGCCGGAACCCGTCGGCGGCCTGGCCGCCTTCCCCTACTTCGCCTGGGCCAGCCCCGGGGCGCCGATCCTGCCCCGCGACATCCTGGCCCCGGTGCTGTCGGTGGCGACGCACCTGCGCACCCACTGCCGCTACGAAGAGGCGCTCAAGTGGCTGGAACTCGTCGCCCGCCCCCTCGACGAGGACAACACCTGGGCCACCTGCGACGCCCACGACGATGACGACGACGGCGAGCCGCTGCCTGTCGAAAGCCGCTGCTGCTGCCCGAGCGAACCCGCCGGCAACCATGCGGCCCGACGGCGCGCGGTCGTCCTGACCTACCTCGAGATCCTGGCCGAGTGGACCGACGCGCTACTCGCCCGGAACACGCCGGAGGCCTTCCAGCACGCCCGGCTCCTCGCCGACACAGCCCGGCGCATCCTCGGCGACGTCCCGCGCACCGTCCTCGACGCCGGCGCGGACGGCGAGGCGGCCGAGGACGGCGAGGCGGTGCCGGTGGCGCAGGCCACGCTCGCCTGCGCGCCCCTCAACCCCCGGCTGCTCGGCCTGTACGAGCGCATCGACGACCGGCTGTCGCTCCTGCGCGCCTGCCTCAACGCCCACCGGCGCCACGGCGGCACCCCGAACCGCGACCTGGCGTACTTCGGGGACCCACGCCTGCGTGACCACTGGATCGCCTGGACCGCCGAGGGCGATGCCTGCCTGGACACCGCGTTCTGGTGTCGCCCCGCCAGCCCCTACCGGTTCCAGTTCCTGGCGCAGCGGGCCCAGGAGATGGCCTCGGAGGTGCGTGCGCTCGGCAGCCAGCTGATCTCGGCGTACGAACGAGGCGACGCCGAATACCTGGCACAGCTGCGCGTCCTGCACGAGCGGCAGCTCGGCGACCTGGCCCTGCGGATCCGCCAGGACCAGTGGCGAGAGGCCGACTGGCAGGTCCAGGCACTGCAGAAGGCCAAGGCGATCGCGACGACCAAGCTGCAGTGGTACCGCAACCTCATCGCCGTCGGTCTCCTGTCCGGCGAGGCCGGCTACGAGCCGCTCACCATCACCTCCACCGGCCTGCGCTCCGCGGCCAACGCCGTGGAGGCGATCGGCCAGGCCATGAACATGGCCCCCGACCCCAACATGGGCTTCCCGGCCAGCTTCTTCACCCTGGCGCCCGGCAAGAAGGCCGCCATGATGTTCGCGGCTGCCGGGACCATCGTCCGGACCGCGGCCGACGTCGTGAACACCATGGCCGGCCTCGGGCTGACCAAGGACGGCTGGGTGCGGCGCGAGGACGAATGGCAACACCAGGTCGACGTGCTCACCATCGAGGTGGCGCAGATCGAACGCCAGATCCTGGCCGCCGAGCGCCGGCGGGACATCGCCCTGCGCGAGCTCAACAACCACCGGCAGACCATGGAGAACGCCGCCGAGATCCACGACTTCGTGCGGGACAAGTTCACCAGCCACGCCACCTACCTCTGGTTGCAGAAGGAGACGGCGGCGCTCCATCACCGCATGTACGAGCTGGCACTACACTGCGCACTCCAGGCCGAACACGCCTTCAACGTCGAACGCGGCCACCCGGCAGCGCGGTTCGTGCCCAGCGATGCCTGGGACAGCCTGCACGAGGGGCTTCTCAGCGGCGAACGCCTGTCACTCGCCATCCGCCAGATGGAGAAGGCCTACCACGACAGCAACGTCCGTGAGTACGAGCTCACGAAACATGTCTCGCTGCGCCAGCACTTCCCCGCCGCCCTCCTGCAGCTGCGAGCCACGGGCCAAACCGAGATCGACCTTCCCGAATGGCTGTTCGACCTCGATCACCCGGGTCAGTACATGCGCCGCATCAAGAGCGTCTCCCTCTCGATCCCGTCGGTCGTCGGGCCCTACACAGGCATCCACAGCCGATTGACACTGATGTCAAGCACCACCCGGGTGAGCCCGGAGCTGAAGCAGCCTGCCCACCGGTGCTGCGACCACCAGGCCTGCAACAACGGCTACCCACCACTGGCCGAGGACGAGCGCGTCGTCACCAGCTACGCCGCCACCGACGCGATCGCCACCTCGACGGGCCAGTCCGACACCGGGCTGTTCCGCCTCGACTTCGACGACCAGCGCTACCTGCCGTTCGAACTCGCCGGCGCCGTCAGCCGGTGGCGCATCGATCTCCCGCCCGAGAACAACCACTTCGACTTCGAGCAGCTGAGCGACGTGATACTGCACCTGAGCTACACCTCCCGCGAGGGCGGCGACCTCCTACGGTCCGCCGCCTCCGAATGCGCCCGCCAACACCTCACCGGCGACGGCACGCGCTTCATCGACGCCGTCCGCGAACTCGGCGGGCAATGGCGCACCGTCGAGCGGGCGGGGGGCACCACACAGCTGCTGGGTCTGGCCCTGGAGCGGCACATCTTCCCGTACCTCACCGGAGACCGGGCCGTCGCACCCACCCGGATCGAGATCCTCTTCGAGGCACCCGACGCCGCGACCGCGACCCACCACACGGTGACCTTCTACGCAGGTCAACGCCTGACCGCTCTCGATCCATCGACCTCACGAGAGGGCGTCTCATCGGTGGTCTGCGTCGGCGACAGCGCCTGGCCCGGCCAGTACCACGGCTTCGTGGAGCTCGACCCCGACCGGAACGGGTCGGGGGATCGCCTCGATCTCGGCGTCCTCGCCTTCCCACCCGAGGTCCGTCGGCTGTGCGACGTCTATCTGCTCGTGCACTATGACGCCGTGCCCGGCCCGGGCATCTGCCCGGCGCCCCCGACCTCTCGCCGCGGGGAGAATCGAGCCACCAACAGTCAGAGAGCGGTCGACCTGACGGCCCGCCTGGTCCGGCTCGAGATATGAACGCCATGCCACCGAGTGCCGGTAGGGTCGGCATCAGCGGCGCAGCCGTGATCCTCCCGCGCAGGCGGGTGCGCCCCTCATCCTGGCCCAGATCACGGTAGATGATCGCTATGAGCCCACACGACTTCACGGATTAAATATCGGTAAAGACTCGGGGTGCTAGATTCAATTCTTCTTGTTCCACAGATTGTTCTCCCAGATTGGCCCCTGCCGACCAATCTCGTACATGCCCTCAATCCGATCGGGAGATATTCTATTTGGATTCGTGTAGTCGCTCCCGCCGCCGGAAAAACCTCTACCTGGGGTCGGATTAGTTTGAATCTTGGGGCGAAACTGCCCGCTGTCCCTAACGACGACCACGTATCGAGGATTTCCTGGCAAACCCAACCTCGTCTTAGCGGCCTTTGGAGAGAGATTCCCTTCACCGGTGAATGATGTTTCTGCATGAACGCCGCCCGAGAACGCCGAAACGGGATCTTCTGCTACGGTGTAGTGAAACCGAAGGTCGGGATGAGTATCAGGCCGTGGAGCCCCGCCAATCGGCCGTGGTGTCGCTCCCGTTGAACCTCCACTATTGGGTTGAGCCGGGCGTGAAGGTTGCGCCTGAGCAGGAGCCTGAACCGAGGGCTTAGGCGCTGGGGCAGGAAAGGATAGCTCAGATTCCCCTGCAGGAAGGCCTACCTTTGGCGCCACCTCGCCTTGGCCAGCCAGCTTGCCCGGAGTCGGTGTAGTTGCTCTTGGTGCTGAAGCTGGACTCTCGAAAACAGTCTCCTTAGCTCCTTTAATTGTTCTAACAATGGCATAGGCTTGCGCAGCCGCTTCGACAACCTTTGCTGTCCCTTCATGAGTGTCTCCCGCCTTAAACTCGGCAACCCCGCTTTTAGTCTTCTCCCACGCGTCCTTAAGTCCGATGAAGGGGTTCATTTGTTGAACGCGCCGATTCATGTCCTCTTGATAAGCTGCAATCACCTTCGGATCGCCTGTGCTATGAACCATACCGCTCATCATCCCCACAATTGCGTTCTCTCCCATCTGCCTGGCGCCCGCCACCGTTGCCACTGCAAAGCGCCTGGATCCCTCTAGAGAACCCGTAAGTACCCCTTTGGCCGCCTGTGCGCGAACCTTTAGCTCGATCGCGATTTCTTTACTTGGATCAGGCGGGAACGAGTCATCCCCTTCCATTCCCGTTGTGTCTCTAAGGCGAATTGGAGAGTTGCGGACGTAGGTGTATATATTTGGCCCGTCAACGAAATTTGCTGGATCACAATTTGTCCATCTCCCCACCCACGCCGCGTAATACCGTGCCCCGTGGTAATAAAACCCGCTTTCCTCGTCCCGCTCCTTTCCCGTGTACCGATACCGCTTCGCCATCTCCGTCTGGCTGCGCACCGCCTGATAGGTTGAACTGCCGTAGGGGGAATACTCCTCATAGGAAATGATCTGTGCCTGCTCATCCAGCTCCAGGCTGCTTGACCCGAGGCGGTTACCGAACTGGTAGCGGATCAGTCGCTGCGCTAGGTCCTGCTCATCACCCAGCGTGCGCATTTCCACCAGTGCGATGCGTTGCTTGTCGTCCATCACGTGCAGCGTTTCGCGCTCCAGTTTCAGCGTGCGCGCATTGGCTGGACCTTGATAGCTGCGAAACACCTCGAACCCGCCGAGGTAGATGCGTTCGTCCTTGATGCCGCCGTTGTTGGCCAGTTCCGTTACCTTGCGCACGCGCTGCCCTGAGGCGTCGTAGAGGTACCAGGTGCGTTCGCCGTGGCGCTCGGCGCCGTCCGCGTCCTCGTTGTTGACCTTCTGCCGCTGCGTCATCAGCAGTTGGTCCTTGTAGTCCCACTGCATCGCGTTCAGTTGCGGCATGCCCAGCATGTTGCCGTGGGCGTCGTGGGTGTAGGGCTCCGGCGCGGCGTTGCCGACGGTGGTGCTGCTCAACCGGTTGCTCTGTTTGCCTGGCTCGATGAGGCTGGCCTGCGTGTACGCATAGCGGCGCGTCCAGCCGGGCACGGCTGTGTCGTGTCGCGCGTGCTGCATCTGCAGGAAGTTGCCGACCGCGTCATAGACGTAGCGTTCGGTGTAGCGGCCCATCGCGCTCCGGTCGTTGGGTGCGAAGCGGCCGGGCGGATTGGCGCTGAGGATGCCGACGCGGCCGGCGTCGTTGTAGGAGTGAGGCATCGGCGCGCCGCCCTGGCCGAGGTGCTCGCGGCCCTTGGCCTGGATCAGCCGGTACAGCGCGTCGTAGACGTAGTCGTTGCTCGGCTCGACGCGCTGGTTGCGGAAGTAGATGGCCTGCTGCGCGTCGTCGCGGATGTGGGTGATGTTGCCGGCGGGGTCGTAGGTGTAGTGCAGGTTCTGCACCTGCTTTCCCGGCCAGGCGGGGTCAGCGGGCTGCGGGTCGTCGCCGGGGAAGTCCGCCGGCTTGCGCTTGGTCAGCAGTTGGGTGAGGCGGAAGGTGAGCGGGTCGTAGCTGTAGAAGGTGGTGGCGCCGTTCTCGTAGTCGATGCGCAGGCGCTGGCCCTTGGCGTCGTGGTCGATGTTGGCCACGCCGACCGGTGACGGCGCTTCGGCGGTCGGGTCGATGAGCTTGTCCGGTTCCGCCGCACGTTCCAGCCACACATGTACCCGCTCCAGCAGGTTGGCCTCGTTGAACACCGGCTGGATGATGTTGAACTGGCCGCGCCCCAGGCTGCTGTGCGGGGCGATGGACTGGATGGGACGGTTGAGCGCGTCGTAGCGGGTGCTGCCTTCGAAGGTTTCGGCGTCGAGCTTCGGTGCCGGATTCCGCGACCAGTCCGGGATGGCTTTGTAGTCGCTGACCAGCTGCCGCGTGCTGCGCAGCAGGTTGCTCTTGAAGTCGTAGGCCTCGAGTGGTTTGCCGGCGGCGTCGAGCCGGGCGTTGGTGGCGATGCCGGCGGAGTCGGCGTGGCGGTAGATGCGGGTGCGCAGGTTCAGCGCTTCGACGTTGGGCTGGCTCTCGCCGTATTCGATCCTGTCGACCAGCAGGCCGGCCTGGTTCGGCGGGTTCAGCGTGCGTGGGTCGGAGTTGGGTTTCAGCGGATCGCGGTCGCTGAAGTCGCCCCACACGTACTGTTCGATCGGGCGGCGCAGCGCGTCGTACTTGGTCGTGAAGTTGTGGCCGCGGCTGTCCCAGGCGCGGATGGGATTTCCGGCCACGTCATTGAGCATCCAGCGAGCGCCGGCTTCCTGGCTTTCCTGGTGGATGCGGTTGCCCAGCATGTCGTAGGCGTACTGCATGACGATGCGCTGCTCCAGCGCGCCCAGTGGCAGGTTGTTGGCGTCGGGCAGCTTGCGTTCGTCGAACACCTTGCGCTGGTTGCCTTCGATGTCCAGTTCGACGCGGGTGCGGAATTGCTCGTCTGGTTTGGCGTGGAGCAGATGGCCTTCGCAGATCACCCGGTTGCGCGCCACTGTCAGGAAGGGGCGGCCGAGGGCATCGAAGTGGGCGGTGGTGGGCGTGTCGGCGTGGGCGAGCGTGCGTATGGCTGCGTCTTGCTCTGGATTGTTTCCGCGCGAGTCAGCCGGGGGATTCTGAGAATCGGCGATCCGCTGCCGCACCCAGGTCTTCCAATCGTTCGGCTGGGTCTTGAAGTACTCCTTGACGTAGCCGCCGATGTCGGGGTCGGTGCGCGGGTCGCCTGTCTGCGGCGGCCTTGGATCGCCCGGTTGGGCAGGGCGCGGCGCGCAGGTGTCGTTGACGTCGTACGTCGTCTGCTGCCAGGGGTCGAACACCACCTTTTCGTAGGTGTGGTTCGGGTGCAGCGTGGCGATGACGCGCTCGGCCGGGTCGTAGAACAGCACCGGGCTGACGCCGATGCGCACATCCAGCTCGAAACGGTGGGTGTCGGTGAAGAAGGGTTCGTACTGGCGGACCGGCTTGCCCTTGTTGTTGAACACCGTCCAGCCGCTGCCGACCCAGCGCGGTCTGGCGTCTGCCGCCGCCATCACGGGCTGGCCGTCGACACCAACGATGATCTTTCCGGCCGCGTCGCGCCGCGGCACCGGCCCGGGTTCGGCCTGGATCTTCTTCTGGATCTCGCGGCCGAAGCCGTCGGAGTAGCTGAAGCTGAGCTGGATCTTCAGGCCCTGCGGCGGCAGCGCGGTGTGGAGGTGGGTTTCGCGGGCGAGCGTGGCGGCGCAGGCGGGCTGCCACTGCTCCGGGGCATGGGGATTCGCCTGCCGCGTGCGCTGGAAGCGGTCGAGGTCGTAGACGATGCGCGTGGTGGCGTTGTTCAGCAGCGCTGCCGCCATTGCGTGTGGATCGGCGCCGTCGAAGAAACCGTCGAGCTGGGCTTGCGTGAGGTCGGTGACGAAGCCAGCGAGAGAGTCACCTTCCACCGGCGCGGGCAGCGGCTTGCCCATCACGGCGGTGCCGACCACCATGCCGAGGGTGTCGAAGGCGACTTCGGTCCGGTTGCGGTTGGGGTCGCTGACCAGGCGCGGCTGCAGCACCCGGTAGTCGTTGGTGTCCACGGTGACGCGGTTGTTCAGCGCGTCGCGGGTTTCGACCATCAGCAGGTCGTGGGTGTCGAAGTCGACGAAGGCGTCCTGGCCGAAGGGGTCGCGGTAGCGGCGCGGCAGGTAGAAGTGCTGCCGGGCCTGCGCCGATTCAGTGGCGGCGTTGTCAGCGGGGTTCGGGCTGAAGAACGATTGCCCGGAGGGAATCCACCAGTGATCGTCGGCGTTGCTCGCGGAAAAGCGGCCGTCGGCCTTGAGTTCCTGGCTCTGCAGATAACCGCCCCGGTTGCCGGCTTGGCCTCCGAGCACGGCGGCCGGATCGGGCAGCAGCGGTTCGGGGGCCTGGCCGTGGCGCGGACGTTGGAAGACCTGGGTGAGCAGACCGGGAGTGAAGGCGAGTTTGTAGCTCTCCCCAGGCAGGGCGAGCGGTTGCAGTTCCCCGAGCGGCAGCAGGTCGGTCAGGTCGTCGCGGCGGTAGAGCGTGCGCAGTAGCTCGATGGGGCGACGGCGCTGGTTGCCGGTGGCGGTGGCTTCGTACGGGACTTCCGGCGCTGTGAACGTGTGGCGCATGCGGCCTGGCGCTGCGGGGTCGGGTTCGACCAGGTCCGAGGCCTGGTAGCGGCCTGCCGGTCCGGTGGCCGGGTAGCCGGTCAGTTCGAAGGTGGTCGCCTCGCAGGGGAGCGGGTTGCGGTGCCCGTCGGGCGAGTCGATGGCATTCGTGACGCGGTTTTCGGTGTAGGTGAGCAGCGGCGTGGTCTGCCGGTCACGATCCCCTTGCTCCGACAACGGCGAGGCGCGGCGGCCGTAGCCGATGGCCGCCTGCTTGAGGACGTTGCCGAAGTCGTCGACTTCCAGCGTCAGCGCGTGCTGAATGCGTGGATCGATCGGGTTGCGCTCGTAATGGTAGCTGAGTGCCTCGCGCGCATGGGTGATGAACACGGCGTGGCGGTTGGAACCCTGTGGCTGCAAGGCGCGGATGGTGAAGTTCTGTTCGGTGACGGTGTAGGGCGTGCGGGCGCGCTCGATCTGCTCCTGCGTGGCGCCGGGATGGTCTGCGTCGTCGGCATAGACCTCCTGGCGCAACATCGAGCCCTTGAGGGCACGGCAGGCTTCGCGTTCTTCGTCGAGCGTGAGCCCTTCGGGAAGCTCGGTGTCCGGCAAGAGCATTGCCCATGCTTGCGCATCGGTGACGCCGGGTTCGCGGAAGTACTCGCCGTGGTCGGTGGCGTTCAGCAGGCCGGCGAAGTAGTCGGAGACACGCTGGCGGCCCTGGTAGACGCCGGTGTGGAACCAGGTCTTGGTGTGGACCGGCGGAACGTGGGAGGCGGCGTCGATGTTGTCGGCCGGCGCTGCTCCATCGGCAAGGGCCGCGAACCGCTCGGTGTCCCACTGCTCGACCATGCCGAAGCCGCGGAACTCGCGCTCCACGCCGTCGAAGTAGCCGTGGTGGTAGGCGTAGCGGGTGACGAAGCGGTTGCGGCTGATGTGGTCGTACGTCTCGACGCGCTCGACCACGTGCACCGGGAACGGCAGCCGCGTGATCCAGGGTTTCCCGGCCTGTTTGTCCTGCAGGTAGAACTTGGTCGATGGCGCGTAGTCGACGCGGGTTTCGGCGCCCAGGTTGTTGATGGTCCTGACCAGCAGATGTGGCTTGCAGCCGCCCATCAGGTTGACGTAGCGCATCGGGCGCCGCGCGTCTCCGGGCACGGGCGACGACCAGACCAGGCAGGCGGTGCCGTTGCCGAGCAGGTCGGTGGGCACGATGCTCACCAGGTCGTCGACGCGCGGGAACACCTTGAGCGTCTGCGGCTGGCTCCAGCCGTTGCCCGACTGGTTGAAGTACAGCCGCACACCGTCGCGGTGCAGGTAGATGATGTCGGTGGTGCCGCTGCCGTCGATGTCGGCCAGGCGTATGCGCTGGTGGTCGAACTGATCGGGGTTGTCGAACCACGGCGAGCCATCCATCGCCACCCTGGCGCCGAATCGGCCATAGCCCAGGTTGGGCCAGTAGCAGACGTCACCATTGCGGATGCGCACGATGTCGGTGAGGCCGTCGCCCGACAGGTCGGCCAGGTAGATCGACTGCGTGCCGTCGGCGAAGACGATGCGCGGGCCTTTCTCCTCGTCGAGCGCCTGGGCGACGCGGCGGGCAGGGCCGAAGCCTTCCTCGGCCAGCGAGGCATGCCAGACCAAGGCGTCGTCTTCGGTGATGAGCACGTCGGCATGGCCGTCGCCGTCGAGATCGACCAACTTGAGGTTGGGGTCGCTCAGGTCGCGGTTCAGGCGCGCGGTAAAGGGGCGGAAGGGCTGCCAGCCCTCAGCCTCATCGTGTTCATACAAGCCAGGCGTCTGCCCTTCCATGACGACGACGTCAGGGTGGCCGTCGCCAGCCAGATCCATGAACTCGGCGCCGGCATTCAAGGACACATTGGGCTTGAGCGCGACCGTTTCGAGCGCGGCGAAACGGGCCTTGACGGCCTTGCCGCCGTCGGTCTGCTCCTGCGGAAGCGGGCTCCAGTTGCGCTTGTAGAACCAGGCACCTGCCTGCTCGGTGAGGATGCCGGGGATGCCTTCTCCGTGCAGGTCGGTCCAGCGGTAGGTACTGCCGTCCAGGCCGATGGGCAGGTTCTCCAGGCTCGCCCGGTCGACCTCTTCGACAATCTCCTGTACGCGGGGCTCGGTGTATGCGAATTCCACCGGCGGCAGGCTGCCGCGTGTGCTCGAGCCGCCTTCCTGCCTCCACCCCGCCTGCACCACCTGCTTCAGGAAGCTGTAGACGGGCCGAGTGGCAAGACCGGGGTCGATCTCGTCGTCGTAGATGAACTCGGTGCTGCGAACCACGCCCCGGTAGCCGGGCTGCGCCGCCTGGCCCGGGCCCGCCGGCTGATCGGGGATGTGGTGCAGCATCAGCACCCGCTCGCAGCGGCGGGAGGTGCGCACCTCGAAACCCGAGCGGTAGCTGGAGAAAGCGTCGGAGCGGTGGAGCCAGGGCTTCTCCGGCTGGCCCGTCGGGTTGCCCTCGTCCAGCTCTCCGTAATCGAAACGCACTTCGAAGAGCCAGTCGGCGTCGGTGTCCGACGGCGGATCGGGCAGGTCGCTCAGGTACCGGGGGCGCAGGCCCTGGGCGTCCAGCAGGGGCTTGTGGTTTCCGTACAGCACCCGCTGCAGGTAGCGTTGCGCGGTGCGCCGCGCGTCGGAGGCGAGGCCCCGGTTGCGCTGGTGGACCTGATGGAACGGATCGGGCTGGCCTGGCCTGGCCTGGTAGGTGCCGTCCTCGCCTCTGTACAGATAGCGAATGCCGTTGCCCTTTTCATCGCGCGATTCGCAGATCAGCCATGAAAAGATGCGGCCGGCGTCCAGCGGGTCGGCAATGCGTGAATTCGCGTCACAGCCATAGAGGGTGAGGATGTTGTCCTTGGAGATCGAGCGCCAGTGGACGTCGCCGGGCGAGTCGATCCTGCTCCAGCGCTCGATGCGGGCGAAGAGCCCTTCGATACGAGGACGGTAGCGGTGGATGACGAACCCGGGCGCGGTCGTGTCGTCACGGAAGCGCGTACCGTCGGCCCGGAGAACCGGTACCAGGTCTTCCGCCCCGGAAAGGATGAAGACGTCGGACTCTGCCGCGTCGAGATACCGCGGCAGGCCTTTATCGGTCTTGCGCGTGATCGACGGCAGCGACAGGCTCCACCCGAAGCCGAACGGCCCGTTGCCGGCACCGGAGTCGTAGGACAGGGAGAGCTGCGGCCCGAAGCCGGAACGCCCTGGGCTGGTAGCGATGGGCACCGACACCGAGCCGGTGCCAGTGACAGGGTTGGCGGCGAACTTCTCGCCGATGCCGCGGATGGCACCGCCGCCCTTGGGCAGGCTCAGAGACGGCGCAGAAACCGCAAACGAAGCCTCGCCGCCTGCGGCCTTGGACTGCCCGTCACGTTGAGCGCCGCGCAGGTTGGCCGGGTCAAGAGCCATGGCGAGGTTTCTCCCGTCAGACGGCTTGGATCGCGCTACTCGAGGACATCCTGCCCTGACCGGGAACATCCGGGAGCTGTTTCGCCGCACCCGCGCCGCGCCTCTCGAAGGGAAAGCGTAGCCACCGGGCGCCCGGCGGCCCGTGTCACCGCCCACATGCGACAGATCTTGACAGAGTATCGTTCAACCTGGCACCCAGGGGCCGGACCGGTAGAACGGGCAAACCGGCAGGCATCGTGCCGCGAAGCCCCACGAACGCGTTGAAACCGACTCCGGCAAATCGGGCACGGATAGATCCTCAACGATCATCACGCCGCAGCGGCACCCCAGCCGCCGCCCCGGCCGCAGGGACCGGAGAACCCCACCCGACCAGCACCAACACCGCTACCACCTGCTGCCAAACGGCGGCTATGCCGACCGCCAAAGATCCACCCGAGACCGACCGGCGATTCGAGAGACACCCTCACTACCCTGGTCCGATGCTTGATCTGAGCAACCTGGACCTGGAGGAGATCGCTACCGCTCTTGCCGACCAGACGGACTACGAGCATCGCTGGCTGATCGATCCGCGGACCGGAGAGGTTGCGTTCTGGACGTCCGACCTCGGAATCGACGGCCAGAACCCCGTTGACCTCGACGACCTGGACCTGATCTGCATCGACCCGCTCCCGTCCTACGTCTGGTACCAGGACATGGCCGACTTCGCCGAGCGGGTCAGCGATTATCGGGCCGGGCAGAGGCTGGCCAGAGCGATCGAGGGCAGGGGCGCCTTTCGTCGTTTCAAAGACGAGCTACACCGGGAACATCCGCACCTGCTGCCGGCGTGGTACGCCTTCCGCGACGTCCGCGCCCAACGCCGTGCCGTCGACTGGCTCGTCGACAACTCGCTGATCGACGACGACACGGCTACCCGGTTTCTCGACGCCCATCCCGACCCCGACGTGCCGTGACGCTCTACAAACCTTCAGTGACGGTCTCGGCCTGGATGAAACATCCGCTCATGCCGCTGACCGGGCGCTGGCATGCCGGTGGCGATGTGGCTCTCCGTCAACACAGATCGTGCGGAGCCAGCGGGACAGACCGTCAGGCTGTCGCCGACGCGACGGGTGTGGGAGCAGTCCATGATCACGTCGCTGATTCATCATCGGTGAGTGCGGACGGTAGGTCGCCGGCTCGTGGTCGTTGCCGATCTTGCGGAGGAGCGTGAGGGGGGTCTGCTTCTGGCCGAGATGCGCGCGCACGTCAAGCAGGGGGATAGCTGCTGGGATGGGCCAACCTGGAGACCGGCGTGCGCGGGACGCGAAGATCGTTAAGGTCGATTCCGACAGGCGACTTGCCTAATGAACCGAGGGCAGGTTGAACCAGCCGTCAGCGAAGCCGGTACCGGATCGCTCAGCGAGCAGAACCGCGCCGTCTCGGATGAGCAGGAGCATGACGTCGATGACACTGGTGTACGCCATGGAGGGCAGTCTCCCAGGGACGTGGGTCAGCGGTTTGTCGGGTCGAGGCCGAGGGTGGTGAGTTGCTCGGCGATCCAGCCGACCCGTGCGCTGGTGGGCATGTTCGGTGGGATGTCGTAGATCCGCTGTCCGACGGTGGCGCAGATGCTGCGCACGACCCGGTCGGCCGCGGGCTGGATGTCGAGGACGCGCGACCGGTAGGGGTCGCCGAGCTGCTGCTGGTCGAACTTGTCGGTGCAGTAGAACACCGCGTCGTAGAACGGCGCCCAGGCCCGGCAGAACGCTTCCATCGCGCGTAGGACAGGCGCGTGGGGTCCTTCGGGGCCGCCGGGTAGGACGAGCCAGGCGTAGGCGAGGACGTTCGCGATTGTCTTGTCGGCGATGACCATGGTGTGTTGGCGTGCGGTGCGCAGGAGGCTGGTCAGCTGGGCGGCGAAGAGGTCGACTTCGGTCTCCAGGTCGAACTCGCCGCGGCCGTGGACGACGATCTCCTCGATGAACGGGCTGTTGCGCGCGGGCTCGGGGACGCAGGCGACGTGCACGCCGCGTTCCCGGTAGTAGGCGGCGAGGGCGTGGGTGAGGGTGGTCTTGCCCGAGGCGTGGGTGCCTTCGACGGCGACGACCAGGCAGTTGCGCAGCATCAGCGAGCTCCTTCCGCGGCGGACATCTGGTCGCTGCTGCCGGCCGGTGCGGCGTGGCGAGACGAGGGCCGTGCCGATGGGTTCCTCACGTGGCCGCTGCCGTCTGGTCACAGGCGGCGGCCTCGATGACCGTGTCGAGATCGAGCCGGTCCCATTGGTAGTGGCCGGCGCTGCGCGCCGCGAGGAGCGCGATCCCCAGTGCTCGGAGAATGACCTGCCGAAGGGTCTGCGGCGCGGTGGCGGAGGTCATGGGTACCGCCAAGGCAGGGCCGGCGGCTGGGTCCGAGTCGGTGGGCAGGCCGTGAAGGTGGACGGCGGCACACACGTCGCGCAGCGCGGGCGGTGTGGGGCCATATGCCGCGTCGCAGAGGCGGGCGAGACCGGGTCGCGCGGTCTGACCCGACCAGGCGGCGGCGAGGGCAGTGATTCCCCGTGTGGGTGCATCGGCGGTGGCGAGCCTCGCCAGAGTGTCGGCGAGCCGGTAGCCGGCGAGGATCGCCGCCTGGCGTCGCGCTTGCACCAGCAGGGCATCGAGCCTGGCAGAAACGGTGGGGGTCTCAGCCGGTTGCTCGGCCGCGAGGGCGTGGAAGCCGAACCGCAGCGTCGTGTCGGTCACCGTCAGGGTGCGTCCCCGCGGCAGCCGCAGGTAGACCGCTGCGAGGGCGTCCGGCGCCGCGGCGCGGGTCGAGACGGTGAACGCGGCCAGCAACGGAGTGCGTTCGGCGAACGGCCGACGTGCGGCGCCGAACGGTGTGTCGGCCCAGCCCAGGTTCGTCGCCTCACGCATGGCTGATACGCAGCGACGGAGGTTCGGCCGGCGGTTGCTCGGCGCGGGTGAGGGTGCGGATCGAGCGCCCCAGGTACTTGGCGTAGTGATTGCGTCGAAAGCGGTACCGCGCCCAGATCGCGGTGATCGGCTCATCGAGCAGGTTGCCCAGCGGTTCGAGCAGGTCGGGGGCGTCGTAGACCGGCCAGGCACTTGCCAGCCCACGCGGGCTGACCACGATCATGTGGCCTTCGGTGTCCGGGGTCCAGGACGTCAGCCGCAATGCCGGCCGCCAGTCGTGCGCTGTGCGGAGTTCGGCGAGCCGATCGAACGTCGCCGTGGCTTCCTCCCCGGAGATGAACTCGTTGTCGGCGAGATCGAGCGCGTTGCCTTTCTTCAGTGGCATGATCATCTTGAGTTTCCCGGCATTGAGCAGATCGGCGATCTGGTAGGTGTACGGCAGCGCGGCCACCGTCGAGCGGTAGACCACCGCCGACAGCGACAGCGGAAGCCCGGCGTCCTGGAACGCCCGTATCCCGGCCATCACCGCGTCGTAGTCTCCCCGGACACGGTTGGTCGTGGCCCGTGGGCCTTCGAGCCCGACGTTGACGAACGCGATCTTGCCGGACAGGCGTGCCGCGTGCTGTAGTCCACGGGTCGCGTTGGTCGGCACGCCGATCACCGTCCCGGCGAACATGTCGACGATGTCGACGAAGTCCCGGCGCAGCAGCGGCTCGCCACCGCTGAGGAACACCCGGGGCACCCCGGCCAAATTGTCCCGCATCCGCTCCAAGGCGGCCAGCGTCGGGTCGGGCTCCTGCAACGTCTCGGAGCAGAACGAGCAGTCGAAATTGCACCGCTTCGTGACCTGAAGGATCACTGACAGTGGCCCAGCCGCCCCGGCTGCGACCGCCTCCAGATCCAGCGGAGCCCTCAGCCTGAAATGGTGCCCATCGGTGAAGACGACAGGCTCGGCAGTAGGCGCGCAGATCTCACCGGGGCCCGGCTGCACCTCAGTATCAACGGTTGGAGGAGGTGGAGAGGAGATGATCATCAGATCCTTCTCGTCGTAGGCGCCTCGACGACCGGGTCAGCTGGCCGCCGCTGTCGTGACGGCGAGCTGACCGCGTCGACGCTGAACGCCCTCAGCCTCCCAACCGGCGGCACGCCAGTCATTCCCCGCAATGCGAACATCCGCTTCGGGTCTGTGCGGTGCCACTGACCTGCGACAACAGTGTCGACGAGTGCGCTTTGTTCGGCTTGAACCCCCTGATCTGTTCGGCGTATTCCGTCGAAACCAGACAGCGATCGTTTGCGGCACGCCCGGAGTCAGGGCGGCACCTTCCGTGATCACGTCGGCGTCCGCGTGGAGCTGTGGCGGTCAGCCTGGCCGGAGCGCCGATCGTGGAGGAACCCGCTCTATCCGGGCATGCTCGATGTCTATGCGCTCGTACCATCTTTGAGAACTTCCCGTCGCCGCGGGCGAGGTTGCGGGTCCCTGCTCGTCCGCCGGCCGGCACGAGACGTTGTCGCGAGCCTCCTACCATCCGCCGGAATCGTTGAATGCCACGCTTCATTCAAGAAGTGTGGCAGCATTATCCTTCTAACAATTCGTCGGCGGGCCATGCTGGAAGGAAGGGTGCCGTGCCCGATTCTTCCTGGCTCGGGTGCGGCAGCTACGGGAGGCCGGCACGACGGCCGATGCTGAGGGCTGAACTGCCCCTTTTATGGTTGCCACTGTGATCGGAGGGGTCGGGATGCTCGTCAGCCTGGAAGGTCTTCCCGGGGCGGGGAAGTCGACGCAGGGCCGTCTGCTGGAGGAGCGACTTCGTAGTGAAGGACTCGTGGTCGCCTTTCTCCCGGATCTCGCCACCCTCGACACCGGGGATGTCGGGACGACCTTGGTGGAGATCTTCTCGTCGTCGGATGAGCCGTTCCTGCGTCACGGGGACGTGGTGACCGAGTGCCTGTTGGCGGCGGCGGTGCGCGCGGACATCGTGGCGACGCGGATCGAGCCGGCGCTCGATCACCACGATGTGGTGATCGAGGACCGTGGTGTGCACACCATGTTCTCGTACGGGCTTGCGTCCCTGATCCGGCAGCATGCGGTGGAGGTGGACGAGGCTGTGTCCTGGCTGGATGGGTTGGGACGCCTTGCCGGGCGACGGGCGGACGTCGTGCTGTGGCTGTCGGCGCCGGTGGGTGAGACGATCGCGCGGGCGGAGGCCCGTGACGGGAGACAGTGGACCGGCGAGCAGCGCGCGTACCTGTCGTTCGTAGATCTTGCCTATCAGGAGCTGGCCGCACGCGACACCGGCATGATGAGGGTGCCGACGGCCGGGCAGGCGCCGGAGGCCGTGCACGCGGCCGTCTGGGAGGCGGTCGCCGCACAGCTGAAGCGGTCGGCGAAGGGGACTTCCACGCGGGCGTGAGCCCGTCCGCGTGGCGGGCGGCCTTCGCCCGTAGGCTTCGTGTGCTGTGAAGCCGTCACTGTCTGAAGCGCCGACGATGACACCTTCCTCGACGCCTGTGCTGCTAGCGGACGACCTGCGTAGATGTCTCCTGGTCGACGGCCCGGAGCGCGTCGAGGGTCTGCACCGCCTCGGTGTTCGCCCGTTGGCGGGCGGCCGGAACAACCACGTCTTCGCCTGGCGGGACCCGCAGGGCGAAGAGATGTGCGTGAAGGCGTACCGGGTCGATGATCGACAGCGGACGGAGCGGGAATGGCGCGCTCTCTCCTTGCTGGCGAGGCATGGTGTGCCGAACGTGCCGCGGCCGTTGTGGCGGGATCAGCATGAGGCCCAGCCCATCGTCGCGATGACCATGCTGCCAGGCGCGTGCATCCCTGACCTGGCTGAGCCGGCGGCGCAAGAGGCCGCCCTGACGGGGCTGGCCGCGACGCTGCGACCGATCCACGACCTCCCGTGGGAGACCGGCTTCGCGAAGCTGCCCCGCGTCGACTCCGCGGTGCACTTCATGGCGAGGCTGACCGACGTGTGGCCCGGCCAACTCGACACGCAGCCGGACGACCCGCTGACGCGGGACCTGCGACAGCTGCTGGGGGTATGGCGGGACAGCGGAGACGCGGAGACACTCGCTCGTCCCGCGGCGCGGATCTTCTCGCGGGGTGACGGGAACCTCGTCAACTGGCTGTGGGATGGCGAGGTCACGCGCTGCGTCGACTTCGAGTTCTGCGGGTGGAGCGATCTGGCGTTCGATGCCGCCGATCTCGTCGAGCACATCAGCGCCCGTGAGGTCGACGACCGGGTCTGGTTGGACGTGGTCACGGCGCTCGGGATCGAGGGCGAGCTGGTGCCCAGGTTCCGCGCGGCGCAGCGGACGTGCGCGTTGCGGTGGCTGGCGGTGCTGTGGAAGCAGCGGGAACGGCGGGCCGGGGAGTTCTCCGCGCAGCTCGACCGTGTTCGGGCTCTGTTTCGCGACCAGTGAGGTGGTGGCGCGCTCAGCTGGGCGCGGTGCGG
This sequence comes from Frankia sp. CeRuru1, assembly GCF_977966315.1. Classification (NCBI taxonomy): domain Bacteria; kingdom Bacillati; phylum Actinomycetota; class Actinomycetes; order Frankiales; family Frankiaceae; genus Frankia; species Frankia sp. CeRuru1. The sequence continues at coordinate 1,854 of NZ_CDWWEW010000017.1, read as the reverse complement.
GAGGTGACGCCGAGTCGGTCGAGGCAGCGCGCGACGACGGCCGCCAGCTCGGTGTCCGTGGCCAGGACGATTTTCGGTTCCGGGATGGGGACCGCGTTCGCGCGAATCCGCTGGTAGAGGGCGACGGTGCGGTCGGCTGCGGGATGCGTGCCCTCGGCCTGGTCCTGGGTGAGACGTGCGTGCGCGACGGCCGGCGGGCAGACGCACTCGATGACGTGCAGGGGGCGTCCGAGGCGGTCGGCGAGGTGGGCGACCCGGCTGATCTGGCCGGCGCGGTGGCAGGTCGGGCCGTCGAGTACGACGGCGGGGGCGATTCCCTCGTCGATCAGGTGGGCGGCGGCCTGGTGGGCGACGTCGATGCACAGGTCGTCCTGGGCAGGGCTGTAGGTGAGATAGGGGTTGGTGAACAGGGCGTGGCGGATGTGGTCCTTGCTGAGGACGGCGGCGGGCAGGTGCCGGCCGAGTTCGGTGGCGAGGGTGCTCTTCCCGGTGCCGGGGAGACCAGCCAGCTGCACGATCATCAAGGTCCTTCCTGTTGGTGCGATCTCAGCCGTCCGCTGTGGGTGCCCACCGGCCGGCGGCACGGCAGGGGTCCCACAGGTCGTCGAGGACACGGACATCTCCGCCGGCAGGCAGCCGGGTCGCGCGGGTGATCTGCGTGTTCGCTGAGGTGAGGCGCAGCGCGTCGGCACGCGTGCGCAGGGACACGGGTCTGCCCGTGCGGGTCTTGCGTCACGCCGTGAGGAGGACGACGGCGAGGTGATCGAGTGGGTCGAGGACGGGCAGGTCGACCTGCGGGTGGCCGGGAAGCGGCTGGGATCGGCGGCGGTCGAGCATGTTCGGCACCAGGTCCGGGGGAACGGCCGCGGGCTGGGGCAGGTCGGTGATGATGTCGACGGCCGTGCAGGGGGTGACCAGGTCGTCGTGCAGGCGGGTGTAGGTCGCTGACGCCGGGTCGTCAAGGACGACGTGGTGGGTGGCCGGGTCGTAGTGTCCGGGCTGGTAGCCGAGCAGGCGCAGGGCGCGGCGGAAGGCGTCGGCGTGATCCGGAGCGACGAGGACGTCGAGGTCGCTGAACTCGCGGGCGCCACGTCCTCCGTACAGCTGGGACTCCAGGGCGATGCCTTTGACGGCCGCGAAGGCGATGCGCTGGCGGGCCGCGGCGTCGGTGAGGGCGGCGGCCTGCGCGCGGTGGACGGCGGTCTTGTGCCGGCTGGCGCGCAGTACGGAAGCCAGGAAACGGCGGAACGCCTGTGGGATCTCGTCGGCCAGGCCGGTGGTGGCGAGGGTATCGGCGAGCAGGCACAGCACCTTGTGCTCGATGGCGGTGGCGAGCAGGGTCCCCCAGCGCAGTGTCGGCTCGGTGAGCAGCGGTCGGATCGTGGCGTGGTGCTGCTCGACGGGTGCGGGCAGGCAGGCCGCCTCCAGGACGAGGTGTTCCACCTGCGGCGTCGCCGGTGGAGATGCGGGGACAGGCGGGGTCGCTGGTCTCATCGGGTGGCTGCGTCGGCGTCGTGGAGGATGGCGGTGACCGCGTCGGCGATCACGATGGGGTCAGGGCGGGCTACCAGTGCGTAGCAGGGCACGGTCCGGGCGAGGGTGGCGATGACGGCGCGCCTGTTGCTCTCCGTCGTGTGGGCCGGGGGCGTCGGGGCGAGCCAGTGGTTGATGTGGGAGCTGGCGCCCGCGGTGGGGCGGTGCATGAACAGCTGGTTGCTTGTCAGCGTGGCGTGGACGGTCTCCGCAGGGATGCGCTCGTGACGGGCGTTTCCTGCGGTCGGGGCCAGCTGCGGCCAGATCATCACATGGGGGGGGCAGGAGGCGGTGAGCGTGCCCGCGTGCACCAGGCGTGGG
>NZ_CDWWEW010000016.1:7479-30929 GCF_977966315.1 Frankia sp. CeRuru1 | reverse complement strand
CCCCCGGCCAGGCCCGCGACCTCGGCGTCTCCCGCGGCACCCCGCTGCTCGTCCTCACCCGCATCTCGATCAGCGGCACCACCGGACGCCCCGTCGAAGCCACGATCACCTACCTCGACGGACACCGCTTCGAGACCACCGGCCAGCCGATCACCCGCGACGACACCGCCGCCTGGCCCATCACACCCGCCACCGCGGAAAACCGGCCAGCCGCCCTTTGACCTGTGTACACATGCCGGGCCGTCGCGGGCGAAAGCGTCAGCTGCGAGTGGCCAGCATCTGATCGTCGACACTCTTTCGCACCCGGGCGGGCAGAGCGGCTGCCGCAGCCAGCGGACCGCCCTGCCCGATGCCCCCTGGCGAGGCGGTCGTCGGCGTCATCGGTGCTATCTGCCGACGTGCTCAGGCACGTTGCCGGGAGCTTGCCCGAACGCCAGCGACGCCGCCGCTGGCCGCCACACACGATGGCCGCGTGACACGGGCGGTTCACCGAGGGCATGCAGAGATCTTTGTGGCGCATCGCGCAACAGACGCTCCGGCGACGCGGAGGTCTGCGACGCCGCTGCCGACCAATCCCCGAAACTACGTTCCGCAGCCAAGGTCCGCCGGTACGTTCGGGGAATCGAACCAAACGATCAATGCCCTGACCTGGATATCCTCCACTCGATCAACGATCTAATCTCATAGAGTTCATCTATTTACCCAGGTCAGGGCATTGTCACTCCAAGTGGTGGAGGTGGCGGGAATCGAACCCGCGTCCTCCGGCCCCGACACAGGGCTTCTCCGGGCGCATCCTGCTACTTGTTTCTCAGCCCCGTCGGACACGCAGGCAAGCCGACGTAGGCTCAGTCGCTGTTTGATGTCCCGACCGACCCCGCGACCGGGTCAGCCGGTGATCCTCCTAGCGACGTCAGATTCTGGGCCGGAGGCTCTCCCAGACTGACGACTACCTAGTCCCTCTTAAGCGGCGAGCGCGTAAGTGGGGGTAGTGGGCTGCGTCTTGTTGGCAGCTGTTGTTCTGAACGGATCGTTAACGAGATAACCGCTCATCCTCGGCCCGCTTCCCCTGCCTCGACGTCCGGAGTCGAAGCCGGTCACCCCCAAGTTCGGATCAGTTACGGCGTTTTAGCATACCGCACGACGCGGGCGCCAGCACCAGCCGACAGACGCTCCTGCCAACCCGGCCCATCGCGCGCGTCACTGCATCCAACGCTCGGACGCCAGCTCCATGTTCCCACGTCGGGCACCCCGCGTACCAACGGGTTTCCGATGCGGCGGGTCGTGGCGGGCCGTGGCGGGCGGGCGTCACGGCGGCCGGGCCCCGTGGGCATGCCGTCGCGGGCAACGCCGTTGTACGGAGTTGTTGTATGGATAACGGCTACCAGACGACCAGCGCCTCGGGAGATCACCGTGAAGATCAAGGAACTGGGACATCTCGTCCTCTACGTCCGGGACATCGGGCGTTCCAGCGCCTTCTACCGGGACGTACTCGGCTGGCGGCAGATCTTTCCCGACCCGGCGGGCGCGGACGGCAACCCACTGCGGGCCCCCGCCGCCGCGTTCTCCTCCGGACGCACCCACCACGAGCTGCTCCTCATCGAGGTCGGCGAGGACGCGGCGGCCATACCCCAGGGCCGGCGGGTGGGGTTGTACCACTTCGGACTGAAGGTTGGCGACAGCGATGACGAACTGCGCGCGGTGCTCGCCCGTCTGCACGACGCGGATGTGACCATCGTCGGCGCGTCGGATCACACGGTCACCCACAGCTTGTACATCCTCGACCCAGATGGCAACGAGATCGAGCTCTACATCGACGTTCCCGGGGTCGACTGGCGGAGCACTCCCGCGCTCGCCGCGGCTCCGGTCCGTCCGTTGCGCCTCTGATCTGATCTGATCAGATCAGATCAGATCAGATCAGAGGCGCCGAGATCAGAGGCGCCGGGAGTTCCCGCCTCCCGCCGTACCGGCCGTCACTCGGTGAAACTGTGCCCATGCGGCCGTCCCCCGACCAGCGTCGACGGCTGCCGGCGCTGCTGGTGGCGTTGGCGATCCTCACCGGTCTCGTCGACGCGGTCAGTTTTCTCGGACTCGGCCGGGTATTCGTGGCCAACATGACCGGAAACGTCGTCCTGCTGGCCTTTGCGCTGGCCGGGGCCCCGGGCCTGTCCGCCGACCTGTCGGCGCTGGCCCTGGCCGGGTTCCTGGCCGGAGCCGTCATCACCGGACGGATCGGCACGGTGACCATAATCGGCGGTCGTCGCTTCTCGTGGCTGATCATCGCGATGGCCGCGCAGACCGGGCTGATGGCCGGCGCGCTGATCGCCGCGCTGGTCACCCAGGGACTCGGCACGGAACCCGAGATCCCTGAGATCCCCGAGGCCCGGCCCTATACCGTCATCCTCCCGCTGGCCCTCGCGATGGGCCTGCAGCACGCGACGGCTCGGCGGATAGCCGTTCCGGACATCCCGACGAACGTGCTGACCAGCACGTTGACCGGGATCATCATCGACTCCCGGCTCGGTGGGGGAATGGGCCGCGGTGGGGCGCGGCGGTTCGCCGGCCCCGTCGCCATGTTCGCCGGAGCCCTGATCGGGGGCCTGTGCCTGCTCCATCTCGGCCGGATCGTCCCGCTCGTCGTGGCGACCGGTACCGTCACCGGCTGCCTGATCGCCACAGTGACCGGCACCGTTGTGGCTCCATGATCAGGAAGCCGGGGAGACTTCGCCACCCGCGCCACCCGCGCCGCCCGGCCTGGTCGCACGGCGCCGCTGCCGGATGACGACCGTCGTGTCGAGACCACCCTCGCCGTCCGCCTGGGCAGCGGCGAGATCCCGCTCGGCCAGCTCGATCATCGGCAGCGGGATACCACGCCGACCCGCCTCGGCAAGGCAGATCCGCAGATCCTTGCGCATCCAGTCGACCGCAAACCCGAAATCGAACTCGTCGCGCACCATGGTCTGACCACGATTCGCCAGGTACCACGAGTTGGCGGCGCCGCCGGCCACGGCGGAAAGCACCAGATCGGTGTCCAGACCGGCGGCAATAGCGAAGTTGATGGCCTCGGCCGCCCCTTCGACGGCTCCCGCCACCAGAATCTGATTGACCATCTTGGTGAGTTGTCCGCTACCGACCGGCCCGACCCTCGTGATAGTCGCGCCGTAGGCGGCGAGCACCGGCCTGGCCCGCTCGATCGTCTCAGGATCCCCACCGCACATGATGCTCAGCCGGCCGGCCACGGCACCTGCCTCCCCGCCGGAGACCGGGGCGTCGACGAAACCGACGCCGACCTCGGCGGTGCGCGCTGCGATCTCCTCCGCGAGTTCCGCGGAGGTCGTCGTGTGATCGACGATGATCGCACCGGGCCGAAGCGCTCCCAGCATCCCGTCGGTACCGAGAACGACCTCGCGGACGTCGTCATCGGCACCGACGCAGAGGCAGACGACGTCGACCTCAGTCGCCGCGGCGGCGGGCGACGGCGCGATCCGGCCGGAATGTTCCTCGGCCCAGCGTGCCGCGGTCGCGGCCGTGCGGTTGAACACGGTGGTGGAGAACCCGGCCCGAACCAGGTGACCGGCCATGGGAAATCCCATCGTGCCCAGTCCGACGAAGGCAACACGCATGAACGTCACTCCTGTTTCGCCCCCGATGGCGTCCACCGGGATCGGTCGGTCATGAGGATCGGTCGCTCATGAGGATCGGTCAGTCGCCACCGCCCCGACATCCGATGCCGGGGTGCAGACGAAGGCCCAGGGAGCTCCACGCAGCCTCGTCATCACCACGGTGACAGCCGGTCCACCGGGAATCAGATCACGACGGCGGGGTAGCAACCGGCGGCGGATCTCCTCGACGTCGCCGGCGAGGCCGCGTCGCCGGACGTCCAGCGACCCGATCTCACGAGACCGCAACAGGTCCGCGATCCGGCGCACGTCGAAGGGCAGCTCGGCCTCGATGCGCAGCAGGCGGGAGAAGGGGGTCGTCACTGCCTCGTCGGAGGTCAGGAAGGCGATCATTGGATCAATCTGCCAGGCTCCGAGGCGCCGCCCGAGCTCGCCGACCAGGCCCGCCCGAGTGACCGCCGGGCTCGGATCGTGGAGGAACCGGCCCGGAGCCGCTACCCGATCGGCGACCTCGCCGACCCGACCCGCCGGTCCCGCCGGTCCCGCCGGACCCGTATCCGCCGGGAGGACTGGATCCGGGGTCCCGGTGAGGCTCGCCGGCGCTCCCCCGGCCCGCAGGGAGGCCGAGCCGCCCGGCCCGGGCAGCACAGTGGCGCGACGCGAGGCGGTCGCGAGGGCCGGTGAGAACAGCACGGCCTCCTTGAGATCCCGTCCGTCGGCCACGAACTCGATCTCCCAGCCGGGGGGAACCAGCTCCGTCGCCAGCCCTGGCGCGGCCTTCACCGCGACAGCCGCAACCTTGTCGGCAAGCCCGAAGCACCAGGCCAGCGGCGGCTCGCTCGCCCGCGACGCCAACCGACGGTCGCCGGCACGCCGGGCCGGATCGACGAACACGGCGTCGCATCCGGAGAGGTCCACCTCCCGCACGTCGGACAGGCGCGTCTCGAGGCATCCCGTCGGCACGGCCGATCCCGTGAGCGGAACGGCCGTGGACGGAACGGCCGTGGACGGAAGGGTCGTGGACGGAAGGGTCGTGGACGGAAGGGTCGAAGGCGGCGCGGTCGTGCCCTCGGCCGCGTGGACGGCGGCGTTGAGCGCGGCCATCCGCAGATGAACCGGATCCCGGTCGACGAGCATGATCTCCCGGCCCCGGGCGAGGGCCAGCGCGTCCCCGCCGATCCCCGTGCACAGGTCGGCGAGCCGGCCTAGGCCGGTGAACCGCGCGGCCCGATGCTCGGCCGCCGCCTGCGAGGACGCCTGTTCCAACCCGGCTCGGGTGAAGAACATCCGATCGGCCCGGGCAAACTTGACCATCGCGCGCCGCCTCAGCTCCGCCTGAGTGAACGCGGAGGCGAGGAGCGCGGGGGACACGCCCTCGGCGCGCAGGCGGGCACCGACAGCCAGTTCCCGGGCCGCGCCTCCACCAGCACGCTCATCCTCGGCAAATGCCGCGACCGCCGCCGCCAGCACCGCCTCACCCTGTGCGCTCAGCAGGGCCTCGAGCTGCGCCAGCCGGTCGCCGTCGGAGGCGGTCACGGCGACTCGGATGGTGCCGGAACCGGCGAATCCGCGGCACGACGACGAAATAACGACGACGGGAACCATGACAGGAACGTCGACAGGAACATCGGCGGCCCCACGGACGGTGTCATGGACGGCTGGCTATCAAAGGTAGCGCCCCTTGGCTCGGCGGCCCATCGCCCGGCCGATCTCCCGGGCCGCGTCCCGCTCCGCGATCGCGTGCCGTTTGTCGTACGACTTGCGGCCACGCGCCAGCGCAATCTCGATCTTCGCCCGCCCGTCCTTCCAGTAGAGCGAGAGCGGGACCAGCGTGAGCCCACCCTCCTGGGTCTTACCGACCAGTTTTTCGATCTCCGCCCGATGCAGCAGCATCTTGCGCTTGCGGCGGGGGGCGTGGTTCGTCCAGGTCCCCTCGGTGTACTCGGGGATGTGCACGTTGTGCAGCCAGATCTCACCATCGCTGATCTGGGCGAACCCGTCGACGAGCGAGGCCCGCCCGGCCCGCAGCGCCTTCACCTCAGTGCCACGGAGCACCAGCCCAGCCTCGTAGGTGTCGAGGATGTCGTAGTCATGCCGGGCGCGCTTGTTCTGCGCGATCAGTCTGCGCCCCGTCTCCCTCGGCACTGTCCTGTCCCTCTTCCCACACCGTTCGCGAAATCTTCTCCGAACCTACGTCCTGCCTCCCGCGTCGGTGACACGCCCGGCTCCACCGCGAGGACACTCATGGTATCGATCATGTGAGCGCCATCGTCGGTCGCCGGCGTGGCCCGGGTGACGTCGCCGAGCGCTCCGTAGGGCGACGAGCGCCGTCAGCGCGCCCCGCGGAGGAGCCGCCACGGCGGCGACTTGGGCGTTCAACACCTTCCACCTCCTTGCTCGGCTGTCGAGCTTGCCCGGCCGTCGAGACGATGGACTTGACGACGCTGGACTTGATGAACGGTGCCAGCGAGTACTATACTCGAACACATGTTCGATGATCGGAGTGTTCGGGCAAATCGGCGGCGGTTCCTGCCAGCAGATCCAACCGTTCCCTCCAAGTGCCCATGACAGGCGGCATGATGCATCCAGCGACCAGACCCGGTTCATCGCTTCGGCCCGGCTCACAGTCCAGTCCGGGTAAGCCCAGTTCGGACGAGTCCAGCCCGCGCGAGGAAGCAGAGGCCCTGGGCCCCCGCGACACCGGGGTCGACGACAGTGGTTCTCTTTCCCGTCGCCTGGACTCATCGATGGTTTATGGTCGTCGTGTAGCTGAATTCGACGCGGACGGATGTCTCCGAGCGGATGTGGCGATCGGTCGGGAGATCGCGCGCTGGGAGGCGGCACGGCTGCTCGTGAGAGCGAGGTTCGCGCAGCTACGGCCGCCCACGGAAGAGGATGAGAGCGGGGCTGCCAGGGGATTTCACGAGTTCGCGGGAGACGAACTGGCTGCCGAGCTGAGAATATCATCAGCGTCGGGAAACCAGCAGTTGGGTTTCGCGGTTGGCGTCGTCCGCCGCATGCCGGCCGCGCTGACTGCTCTTGAACATGGTGAGCTGGATTCCCAGCGGCTGGCCGTGCTGGAACGACTGACGGCCAACCTGTCGGACAGCCAAGCCGCGGACGTGGCGGAGACGGTTCTGCGCCGGGGTGGGCGGCCAAGCCACGCAGCGTTCGCGGCCGCCGTGCGACGGCGTGTGGTGGTGGTAGACCCTCAGGGCGCGGAGCAGCGTCGCCGCAGGGCGGCGAAGGCGCGTCAGGTGACGGTGCGGGCCGAGCCGGATGGTACGGGCCGCGTCTCGGCATCGCTTCCGGCAGACCGCATGCTCGCGGCGTTTCGACGGGTGGACCTTCTGGCGAGGAGAGCAGGCGGTGCGCAGGACGGTCGCGGGCTCGACCAGCGTCGGGCCGACGTTTTCTACGACCTGCTGATGGGGCAGAATCGTGACCGTGTCAGTATCGAGACGCAGGTGGTCGTATCGGCTTCCTGTCTGCTGGGTATGTCGGAACAGCCGGCGGAACTTCCCGGTTATGGCCCGATACCGGACGGCCTCGTTCGCGAGATGGCCGAGAACCCCCGGTGCACATGGCGGCGGATACTGATGGATCCGCCGGAAGGACGAGTCCTGGAGGTCAGCCGGCGTCGATTTCCCTCAGCCGCCCTGGCTCGTCATGTTCGAACTCGAAACCCTACATGTGTCTTTCCGGGATGTGAGAAGCCTTCCATTCACTGCGATCTTGATCATCGCAGGTCGCATCGTCGAGGTGGCCAGACGAGCGAGCGGAACCTCGGGCCAAAATTCCGGAGGCATCACCGGCTGAAACACGCGGATGAAAAGCGGCCCAGGCGTGGCGCCGAGGAAGGTGCTACGAGAAGACAGGGGCGGCCGGATACATCATCTCCCGATCAATCCACGCAGAAGGGATGGTCCGTGTGCCAGCCCAGGCCTGGACATTTCATCTGGACGAGCCCGGAGGGACGCCAATATGAGGTTTCACCCGAAGATTATCTCAAGGAAGTATTCCTCGAGGATGATGTCCAGTTCGAGTCGAAGCGGACCGGGGCCGAGCGACGGATGACGCCTCAGACCCGTAGATGACGGCGGAGCGCCACCGAAGCCATCGCGGCGGCGGCGAGCACACCGACCCCCAGCACGACGGCCGCGGTCTCCCAGACCGCCGACCAACCGAACAGGGGGAACATCGTCTGCTTCGCGAACCGGCCGTCCACCAGGTAGATCTTGGCCAGCGCGAGCACGCCCGTGGCGAACAGCCCGCCAACCAGCCCCACCGCCGCGATCTCCAAGACGAACGGGGCCCGGATTGTTCCGTTGGACGCACCGACCATCTTCATGATCGAAGTCTCCCGCTGCCGAGCATGCGCCGAGATCCGGATCATCGTGTAGATGAGGGCGAAGGACGCCAAGGCCTGCACGGCGGCGAGGGCGAAGGCGCCCGCTGTGAAGGCGTCGAGGAACCGGTACAACGGGTCAAGCAGGCCGCGCTGGTCGCGCACAGCTTCCACCCCGTCGAGGCCGGTGTAGGTGACGACGATGTCGCGGGCCGCTCGCGGATCGGTGAGCGTAAGTCGTAGCGCCGCGGGCAGGTCGTCGGGTCCGACACCGGCGAGGACGTCGGGCGATCCACGGAAGTCCCGGCGGAAACGGTCGTACACCTGCTGTTTGCTTTCGTACCGCACGTCGACGACCAGTGGATCCGCCGCGATCTCGGCCTCGAGGGCAGACCGCTCGCCCGGGGTGATGCCATCGGAGAGATCAACGACGACCTCGATCTGGTCGAGCAGGAAGCTGTCGATGGTGTGCACCTGCGCCCGCAGGAGCAGGCCCGACCCCAGCAACGCCAGGCAGATCGCGACAGTGATGATCATAGCGCAGGTCATCGCCAGGTTGCGACGCAGGCCCGTCCACAGCAGCGACGCCAGCAGACCCGGTCGCATCAGCGGACCCGGTCGGCCGGCACCCGGGGCCCGGGCCGGGGAATCATCGGCACCACCAGATCATCCTGGTTGTAACGCCCGCGAGCCTCGTCCCGGATCAGCGCGCCGTCGCTCAGCTCGAGCACCCGGCGGCGCATCGCGTCGACGAGCGACGCGTTGTGGGTGGCCATCACGACGGTGGTGCCGGCCTGATGAACAGTGTCGAGCAGGTTCACGATCTCGATGCTGGTGTTCGGATCGAGGTTGCCGGTCGGCTCGTCGGCCAGCAGTACCCGAGGACGGCCGACGAACGCCCGGGCGATTGCGACCCGCTGCTGTTCGCCTCCGGAGAGTTCATCGGGATACCGGTCCGCCTTCTCCGCGAGGCCGACCAGGTCGAGTGCCTCCGGCACGACGCTGCGCACGACATGCCGAGGACGGCCGACCACGTCGAGGGCGAACGCGATGTTCGCCGCCACGGTCCGATTCGGTAGCAGGCGAAAGTCCTGGAAGACGCAGCCGACCAGCCGGCGCAGCTGGGGCACCCCGCGGTCCGGCATCCGCGCGACGTCACGGCCGGCCACCAGCACCCGGCCGGACGTCGCCCGTTCCTCCCGCAGCAGCAATCGCAGCAATGTGGTCTTACCCGATCCGGACGACCCCACGAGGAAGACGAACTCACCGGCACCGATCTCCGCGGTGACATCGATCAGCGCCGGCCGGCCGCCGTTCGGGTACCGCTTGCTCACGGAACTCAAAACGATCATTGCGCCTTCCCGCACTCCCATGACTTTCAGTAGCCGCATGGTAGGGCGTGACGAAGGTCGGGGGCCGCAGGTTAACACCCGACCGGAATCTCCGAGAACAGCCCCGGGCGGGTCACCGCTCGCCCGGTCGACCTTTGACGGAGCGGCACGCCACCGTGCGCGGGCGTAACGTGGAGGTCGATCGTGCGTGTCGCCAACGGTCGTGCTCCATCCGAAACGTCCGGGTGTTGTCCCCACCCCGGGGAAGTGCGACGATCGCCCGATCATGGCATCCGTCCCGGGTGAGAAGGAGGCGCTATGGGCAGCGAGGATCTCGTCTGCGCGCGCTGCGCCGGACTGGTGGTCGAAGGCCGGTGTCCCACCTGCCGCGCCTCGCGCGAGTACCTGCGCCAGAGCTTCTTCCAGATGTCACCGCAGGTGATCGTCGCGCTGATCGCGATCGTGATGCTACTGACGGTCCTTGCCGCCCGTCACGTCTCCTAAGCCCGGCCGCGCCGCCGCGGCAAAGGCTGGCCTAGTCGCGGGCCGCCCCGAATCTCCCCGTTGTCCTCCCGTGCGCTGCCTCGTCCTGGTCAGCGCCATTCTCGCCCTGGTGGGCCTCGGCGTATCCGCCTGCGGCGGGAATGGTGGCCGCCCCTGGCCGGCCGAGTCGTCGAAGCCGGCCACCACCGCACCGTCGGCGGGTCGCGACAGCCCGCAGCCCGAGTTGCGCATCATCACCACGGGTCTCGCGACGCCCTGGGATGTCGCCTTCCTCCCCTCCGGGGACGCCTTGATCAGCGAACGGGACAGCGGCCGTATCCTGCGTCGCCCGGCCGGCGGTGGCGAGCCTACCGAGGTCGCCCGTTTTCCGGACATGGTGCACAGCGGGGAATCGGGTCTGCTGGGCCTCGCCGTCTCCCCCACCTACGCGGCCGATCACTTCGTGTACGCCTATTACACGACCCGGGCCGACAACCGGATCGTGCGGTTCCGGCTGACCGGGAACTGGGCGGGTCCCCCCGCACCGATCCTCACCGGGCTCGCGAACGCCCAGATCCACAACGGCGGACGGATCAGGTTCGGCCCGGACGGCCTGCTGTACGCGGGGGTAGGGGACGCCGGCGTGACCACACGGGCGCAGGACCGCGCCAGTCTGAACGGCAAGATCCTACGGATGCGTCCCGACGGAAGCGTGCCGCCGAGCAATCCGTTCCCGGGCTCGCTGATCTACAGCATGGGCCACCGCAACGTGCAGGGCCTGACGTGGGATACGGCCGGACGGCTGTGGGCATCCGAGTTCGGCCAGAACAACGTCGACGAGGTGAACCTGATCATCCCGGGCGGCAACTACGGGTGGCCGATGGTGGAGGGCGTCGGCGACACCGACAAGGGCCGCCTGCGCAATCCCCTCGTCACCTGGACCACCGGCGAAGCATCCCCGAGCGGCGTCGCGATCCGTGGAGACACCCTGTACGTGGCGGCGCTGCGCGGACAGCGGCTGTGGGAGGTGGGCCTGGCCGGTGACCATGTGCGTGGCGCCCCCCGCGCGGCGTTCACCGGTGAGCTGGGCCGGCTGCGCGCGGCGGTGCTCGCACCGGACGGATCGGTATGGATCATCACCAGCAACACCGACGGCCGAGGGGACCCGAGAAAGGGGGACGACCGGATCCTGGCGCTGCGCTGAAGGTCCGGGTGGACGGGCGACCCGACGGCGGGAGCGTCAAGCCGACACCGTGGGCTCCACCGGAAGCGGCTCCGCCGGGACCGCCCCGACGGTACCCATCACGCCGATAATTCGATCACGTAGCGAAACCACATCTCCGATTACGATGACCGCGGGAGAACTGATCGCGGCTTCGGCCGCGAGCCGGGCGATATCCGCCAGGGACCCGGTGATGATCGTCTCGTCGGCTGTCCCGCCAGCGTGGATCACCGCGGTCGGAGTCTCCGGCCGGCGGCCCCGCTTCACCAGCTCGTGACTGATCTCGGGCAGTGCCCCGACGCCCATCAGCACGACGACTGTGCCCGGACCGGTAGCGAGCGCGTCCCAGTCGGCGGTGGAACCGGGATGCGACGGATCGATATGGCCGCTGACGACAGCCACGTCCTGGGTGATACCCCGGTGGGTCACCGGGATCCCGGCGAGCGCGGGGACCGCGACGGCGCTCGTCACCCCGGGGACGATCTCGCAGGGCAGGCCGGCCGCAGCGCAGGCCAGGGCCTCCTCGCCGCCACGACCGAAGACGAACGGATCACCGCCCTTGAGCCGGACGACGCCGAGCCCGCGCAGTCCCCGATCGACGATCACCGCGTTGATCTCGTCCTGGGTCAGGTTGTGACCGTGCGGCGCCTTGCCCGCATCGATGATCTCGGTACCGGGTCGCACCTCATCCAGCAGCTCACGGGGAGCCAGCCGGTCGACCACCACGACATCCGCAGCCTGGAGCAGCCGCAGACCGCGTACGGTGATCAGATCCGCCCGCCCGGGACCGCCACCGACAAGGGCCACCCATCCGCCCGGGGCTGTCTGCACACCGGTCATCTTCGTCCCCTCCCGCGTCGGCTTTCTCCCAGTGTGCGGCCTGACCAGCCCGTTCGGGGCCGATCTCCGCAGCCGACCATTCCGGCTGACCGGCCGGCTGACCGGCCGGCTGACCGCCTCAGCTGACCGGACGGGCCGCCGCGACGGGGCCGACCAGCACCCGACCGTCCTGCACCTGCACCGGGTAGACGGGGAGGCGCACCCCCTCGGCATCGAGGCACTCCCCCGTCACCAGATCGAACGCCTGCTTGTGTAACGGCGAGAAGACCACGGCCCGGTCTCCGCGGGAGCCGACGAGACCCCGGGAGAGCACGTTGGCCAGGCCGATCGGGTCGGCGTTGCCGACGGCGAGCACGGGACCGTCGCTCAACCGGAAGATGGCCACCTGGGCGCCGTTGACGAGCGCGGCCACGCCGCGATCGGGAGTCAGATCGTCCAGGGCACAGATGTCGGTCCAGATCATGGCGGCCTCCAGATCGTCCGGGATGCGCTTACTTGCCTATCCAGAGGCTTTTGTGTCCGTTTCGTCCCTCTGGATAGGCAAGGAGCCTGGATAGGTAAGGAAACGGCCAGCCACCACGGGGAGCGTGGCACCGGCGATGAGGGCTGCCCGCTCGGCCGGGCGGGCCGGCCGGGGCTGGCCGCGTTCGAGGAGGTGGATGACGTCGGGGTCGGCCGCCTCGGGGGCGTTGACGAACGAGGCGAACCGGCGCAGTGCGACCGGATCGGCCAGCGTCGTCTTCCACTCGTCCTGATAGGTCGCGACGTGGTGGGCCATGGCCGTGTCGAGTTCGGCGCAGATGCCCAGCGAGTCGTCGACGATGACCTCGCGGACATGCCCGAGGCCGCCGTCGAGGCTCTCCACCCACGGCGCGGTGCGCTGGAGGCGATCGGCGGTGCGCACATAGAACATCAGAAACCGGTCGATGTAGCGGACGAGCGTCTCGGTGTCGAGGTCGGAGGCGAACAGCTCCGCGTGCCGGGGCCGGTGACCGCCGTTGCCGCCCAGGTACAGGTTCCAGCCCTGCTCGGTGGCGATCACCCCGACGTCCTTGGACCGCGCCTCCGCGCATTCCCGGGCACAGCCGGAGACCGCCATTTTGATCTTGTGGGGAGATCGCAGGCCGCGGTAGCGTAGCTCCAGGTCGACGGCCAGCGTGGTGGAGTCCTGTACGCCGTAGCGGCACCAGGTCTCCCCGACGCAGGACTTCACCGTCCGCAACGCCTTGCCGTAGGCGTGTCCGGACTCGAGTCCGGCGTCGGTCAGCCGCTTCCAGATCTTCGGCAGCTGCTCGGCCCTGGCGCCGAAGAGGTCGATGCGCTGCCCACCAGTAATCTTCGTATAGAGGTTGAAGTCCCGGGCCACCTCGCCAATCAGGATGAGCGTCTCGGGCGTGACCTCGCCGCCGGGCAGCCGGGGGACGACCGAGTACGTGCCGTCCTTCTGCATGTTCGCGAGCATGTGGTCGTTGGTGTCCTGCAGGGCGGCCTGCTCGCCGGCCAGGACGTACCCGTTGTAGAGGGAGGCGAGAATCGAGGCCACCACCGGCCGGCAGACCTCGCAGCCCCGGCCCCGACCGTGCTCGGCGATCAGCTGCGAGAACGTCGTGATCCCCCGCACCCGGACGATCTCGAACAGTTCAGCCCGGCTGACGTCGAAGTGCTCGCACAGCGCCTTCGATACCTCGATGCCCGCGGCGGCGAGCTGCTGGCCGAGGATCGTCCTGAGCATCGGCACGCAGCTGCCACAGCTCGTGCCCGCGTTGGTACACCCCTTGATCCCGGCGACGTCGGTAAGGCCGTTCTCGCTGATCGCGGCGCAGATCTGGCCGTGGGTGACGTTGTTGCACGAGCAGATCTGCGCCCCGGCGGGGAGCGCCACCCCGGCCCCGGAGCCGCCGGCCCCTGCCCCGTCGCCGTCGCCGTCGCCGTCCGGCAGGATGAGCCGCGCGGGATCGTCCGGCACGACCCCGGCGGAGCCGACCATGGCCCGCAACATGCCGTACTCCTCGGCGTCGCCGACGAGGATGCCACCGAGGACGCTACGCGCGTCGTCGGAGAGCACCAGCTTCTTGTAGACCTTGGCCACCGGGTCGGCGAACGTGATAGGCAGCGCACCGGGAGTCGTCCCGAAGGCGTCCCCGAAGCTCGCGACGTCGACGCCGAGCAACTTGAGCTTGGTCGACATGTCGGCACCGGTGAAGGTCGCGCCGCCGCCGAGCAGACGGTCCGCGACGACCTCGGCCATCGCGTATCCGGGTGCGACCAGCCCGTACACCCGTCCGGCCGCCAGGGCGCACTCGCCGACGGCGTAGATGTGCTCGTCGCTGGTGCGGCAGCCCTCGTCGACGACGATGCCGCCGCGATCCCCGACGTCGAGTCCGCACTCGCGGGCCAGGGCGTCCCGCGGGCGGATCCCCGCCGAGAACACGACGACGTCGGTGTCGAGGCCGGCCAGCCCCTCGGGGTGACGGGCGAAGACCATCCGGGTGACCCGCCCGTCGGCATCGGCCTCGATCCGCTCGGTGGCCGTGTCGGTGTGGACGCCGATCCCGAGCCCGGTGATGTGGGCTCGCAGCGTCTGCCCGCCGGCCTCGTCGACCTGGGCCGGCATCAGCCGGGGCGCGAACTCGACGACGTGAGTAGCCAACCCCAGGCTACGCAGCGCGTTCGCCGCCTCTAGGCCGAGCAGACCGCCACCGACGACCACACCGGTCCCGGTCCGGCTACCGCGCGCCGAGGCGGAGATCGCCTCTAGGTCCTCGATCGTGCGGTAGACATGGCAGCCGGTGGCCTCCCGGCCGGGTACCGGCGGGACGAACGGGTAGGAACCGGTCGCAAGCACCAGCACGTCGTACCGGTAGGTGCGGCCGGCACCGGTGGTCACCGTCCGGGCGGCCCGATCGACGGCGACGACCGGTTCACCGAGACGCAGCCGCAGCCGGGGGTGCTCGAGGAATCCGTCCTCGACGAGGCTGAGGTCCTCCGCGGTCGCCCCGGTGAAGTACGCCGAGAGGCCCACCCGGTCATAGGCGGGCCGAGGTTCCTCGGCGAGGACCGTGATATCCCATCGCCCCTCGACGTCGCGGTCCCGCAGCGCCGCCAACAACCGATGCCCCACCATGCCGTGGCCGACGACCACCAATGATCGAGAAGACATCCGCGCACCACCCGCACGTCCGAACCGATGGGTGCCGGTCCAAACGGGCACCCGCTACGGCCAGAACCGTACGAACCCAGGATGTCAACACCGACTCGAAGTCAGGTCGGTCCGGCTACAAGGCATGCACTCCACGACACGACGGGATGTGAGATGCCCGACGAACGCTCGATGCGGACGTCGTGAATACGCAACGGTGCCGGTTAACACCGGCGTTGCACACCGGCAAGCGCGTGGACATGGCCGTGTCCGATCCTGCGGTGACCGGGGGATCGGCGCGGGACCCCAGGCCAGGAGGTAGCCTCGTGACAACCCGTAGTCCCGGGTGGCCCGACATCGGCGACCGGTCCGGCGCACCCGGAACGTCCCCGGCATCGGCGACATCGACGGAGCCGGCCGTCAGCGCCGGGCTGCCACCGCTGCTCGGCTTCACCGTCGGGGTCACGGCCGCGCGTCGCCGCGACGAACTCGCGAACCTCCTCGAACGGCGCGGAGCCCGGGTGATCCATGCCCCGGCCCTGCGCATCGTGCCGCTCGCCGACGACAGCCTGCTGCTCGCCGCGACCCGGGAGTGCCTCACCCGGCCGCTGGACGCAGTGATCGCTACGACGGCAATCGGCTTCCGCGGCTGGGTGGAGGCCGCCGAGGGCTGGGGGCTCGGCGAGCGGCTGCGCGACCGGCTGGACGGCGCCCGGCTGTTCACCCGAGGGCCGAAGGTCACTGGCGCCGTCCGGGCCGCGGGGCTCACCGAATGCTGGTCGCCCCGCTCGGAATCCGGCGCCGAGCTCGTCGCCCATCTGCTCACGGAGAACCTGGCCGGGCTGCGCATCGCGGTGCAGCTACACGGCGAGCCGTTGCCAGACATGGTCGAGGGGCTGCGCGCGGCGGGTGCCGAGGTCGTCGAGATACCGGTGTACCGGTGGGAACCACCGGACGATCTGCGGCCGGTCCGCCGGATGGTCGAACTCATCGTCACCGGCGGGGTCTCCGCGGTCACCTTCACCAGCGCGCCCGCCGTGGTGAGCCTCCTACGGATCGCCCGGGAGATGGGACAGTTCGACGAACTGCTGACCGCGTTGCGGGGCGAGGTGCTGCCCGCGTGCGTGGGTCCGGTCTGCGCCGCCCCCCTCGAACGGCAGGGCGTGGCGACGGTGGCCCCGGACCGGTTCCGGCTCGGAGCACTCGTGCGCACGCTGTCCGACGAACTCCCGCGTCGCCGGGGGCGGACCGTCGAGGCCGCGGGGCACGTGCTGCGGGTCCAGGGCGCGGCAGTGATCGTCAACGGCGAGCCGGTGATGCTCGCACCCAGGACCGCGGCGGTCCTCGACGCGCTGACCGAGCGTCCCGGTCGGGTGCTGTCCCGAGCCGAGCTGCTGCGCCGGACGGGCACGGCCGGGCTCACCGACGAACACGCGGTCGAGATGACCGTCGCCCGGTTACGCACCGCGCTGGGACCGGCCGGCCACGTGGTCGAGACCGTCATCAAGCGGGGCTATCGGCTCGCGGTCGTGTGAGAGAGCACGCGGTAACTGCCAGGCCCCGGACCCCAGTTCCCGCGTTCCCCGTCGTCAGGCGCCTCGGCCGAGCCGCCAGCGCGCCGCTCGATATGCCCGCCACCCCGACTGCAGTCCTCGCCGGGCGCTGAGCAGAGCGTCGCGATGCCCCTGGGAAACGAGCCGAAGGATGTCGGCCGCTCCAGCGGCCCGATTGACGATCAATCGACTGATGGCGAACCGGGACGACGTCGGTTGATGAATGCGGTACCCGACCTCACAGGCCGATTCGAACCCGGCGGCCGCGACGACATGGCGCACCGACGCGCAGTGATAACCGAAGGGGTAGCAGAAACTGTCCGGACGCCGGCCGGTTCTCTCCTCGATCAGCCGCCGGCTGGCGGTGACGTCATACCGCGCCAAGGCGGTCGGCACCACGTCGAGCTCCAGATGACGGTGACCGTGCGAGCCGAGCTCGATGCCCTCTCCGGCGAGCGCGGCGAGGTCGGACCAGTCCAGCAGGGGGAGGTTGCGCTCGGTGTAGCCATCCAGCCAGGTGGCGCGCCGGCCAACGAAGGCGGTCGGCACGTACAGGGTAGCGCTGGCACCGATCGCCCGCAGAGCGGGCACCGCGGTGGTGACGAAGTCCTCGAAGCCGTTCTCGAAGGTGATCACCACCTGGCGGCGGGCGGGATGCGCCAGCGCGTCAGTGAGACCGGTGAGGTGGTAACCGCTTTCGGCGAGGGCCTCGAGCTGCTCGGCGAAGGCACCGGGAGGGACCTCCCAGCGTCGGAAGTCCGCACTCACCGAATCACCGACGCCGTGGTACATAAGGACGGGCAGGGGCATCGTGGGCGCACCGTCGAACACGCCGGAGGCGGCGCCGGACGCCGCGGGCGCCAGGGAGGTCACGGCGTTCCCGTACCGGCGAGACTCGCCATCCTGCCCGGATTTGCACCGTTATTTCCACACATATACATGCGTGCATTCGTGTGCAGGGACACAGACCGCACTCCCTCCGCGACAGCGGTTCGCAATCGTGAACGACCAGGTGACACGGGCGTACATCCCATCGGGTGAAGCAGTAGACGGACCAGATCAAGACACCGAAACTAAAACATCGAACGGTCCGCGAACTACCCGGAACTCTACACGTGTATACCCGGCATGCCAATGGCGTCAGGAGATCCGGTGGAGTCCTCCCCCGACGCCGGGCCGGGCCGCCGGCCGAGCCTACGTCACACCGGCGTTCCCACCACGGCCGGATCTTTGTCTTTTCACCGTCCGTTCCCCGAGAGGCAGGCAGCATTCGGATGCCGTCCCGGAAACGGGAGACCTCCGGACCTCCGGACCTCCGGAACCGGAACGCCGGGCGCGTATCGTCCCGCCGGGCCACGAGCGCCCGGACGGTGCGGCGAGGATTGCCCGCTCAGCCCGGAACCAGGCGCATCCCGGGCGTCGGCAAAAGCTCCGAAGAACCCTCTCACGCCTGATTCTCGACCGACCGCCGCCACCGGATCTCCGCGTCGATGAAATCATCGAGCTCGCCGTCGAGAACACCGCTGGTATTCGAGGTCTCGGTGTCGGTACGCAGATCCTTCACCATCTGGTACGGGTGGAGGACATAGTTACGGATCTGTGATCCGAAGGAGACGTCCTGTGGCCCGCCGGTGATGCGCTGTTTCTCCGCCGCTTCCTCGGCCCGCCGCCGCTCCAGGAGCTTCGCCTGCAACACGATCATCGCGGCGGCCTTGTTCTGGAGCTGGCTGCGCTCGTTCTGGCACGTCACCACGATGCCCGTGGGCAGATGCGTGATGCGGACCGCGGAGTCGGTGGTGTTGACCCCCTGTCCACCCGGGCCGGACGAACGGAAGATATCGATACGCAGATCCTTGTCGTCGATGTCGACGTGGTCGGACAGCTCGACGACCGGGGTGACCTCCACCCCGGCGAAGGAGGTCTGCCGCCGGTTCTGGTTGTCGAACGGCGAAATCCGGACGAGCCGGTGCACCCCGTGCTCACTGCGCAGCGTCCCGTACGCATAGGGCGCCTTGACCTGGAAGGTTGCCGACTTCAGACCCGCCTCCTCAGCCTCGGAGGTGTCGAAGACCTCCGTGGCGTAGCCATGCCGCTCGGCCCACCGCAGGTACATCCGAAGCAACATCGCCGTCCAGTCGGCCGCGTCCACCCCGCCGGCCCCGGCCGAGAGCTGCACGATCGCGTCCCGCTCGTCGTACTCGCCGGACAGCAGGGTCCGGACCTCGAGACCGGCGATGTCATTGGACAGCCTGGGAAAATCGGCTGCGGCCTCGGCAAGCAGATCCTCGTCGCCGAGGTCCGCGGCGGCGGCGATGTCGTCGAGACGGCGACGCAGCCCCTCCACCCTGGCGATGTCCCCGCGCGTCGACGACAACCGGCGGGTGACAGCCTGGGCCCGGTCCTGATCGGACCAGAGGTCGGGGTCCGCAGCCTGACGCTCCAGATCCTCGGCGCGACGGCGCAACCCCTCCACGTCGAGAACCGTCTCGATGCCGGTCAACGTGGCATCCAGCTGTTTGATCTCCTCGGACAGGTCGACGGCCATGCTGTTCACCTTACCGGCGGCACCCGGGGGCCACCGCCAGGACGGATCTTGCCCGCCCGGGCGGGAGCCGGCCGAGCTCGCAGCGGCGTCGCGCCGAGCCCCGCGGCGACCTCCCCGCGGTCTCCCGACGGCATCCCGGCGGCATCCCGACCGGGAAACATCATCATGGCGAAACATGCAATGACTCGACGACACGAGGATGAAACATTCGCAGGATGCCACGAGAATTTCGGCCAACCGGCGCCCGCACTGCGGACAATCGTTGCGGCGGCCCCAGGCAGTCAGGCGGTTCAGCCACCCGACAACAACCTCCGACAACAACCGACGCCAATCCCTGAAGAGACACGTACCACATCGCCGAGTGCGCACAACTCGGCGCGTCCGCGGCCCCCGAACGATACCGTCGAAGACGGCGCTTCGCGCACGAATACGTGAACGCCGGGTTTCGTCGGGACAGTGCGGCCTCGCGACCATATGGGTGTCGGATGCGGAGAGCTCAGCTGCAGAGAGCTCGGACGCATCGACCGGTGCGCGCGTGTACACCGGTCGATGTCGCCGGGACGGGACGGGACGAAGACTCGAGGACCGGCCACTACCACGGGGAAGAGGAGGAAGGCCGCCGTGAATAACCGGATCTGTCGTCCGAGCGATCGGATCACGCCGTTGGCGGCGACGACTCACCGCCCCGTCGCGTGCCGGCGGAAGGCCGCGATCATTCCCGCAGGAGCACGGAGGGTCCCATCGTGTCGGAGGTCGCGGAGGTCGCGGAGGTCGCGGACCGACGCTCTGTCCTGGTTGCCACCGGCCTCGCGGCGGTGGGCTCCGTGAGTCTGCGCGACGACGCATCCGGCCTGCACGAGGCCTGCATGGCCGCCCTGACCGCGACGGTCAGAGCCTACGAGACGTCTGATCTGATCACTACCACGTCCGCCCTGGTCTCGTTGGAGCGCACGACACAGACCGTGCCCCGGGAGCACCGGCTGCGCGGCCGGCCAGCGCTGGAGTGGATGCGGCTGCACGCGGCGGTCACGACGGTGGCGGCCGCCACCGCCTACGACCGCGGCAAACACTCCGACGCCGCCGTGCGGGCCGACCGGGCCGCGGCGCTCGCCCGGGCGGCCGGGGACGGGCCACTCGCCGCCCGCGCCCTGGCCCTGCGCGCCCGGGTGGTCCGCCCGCACAGCCCGGCGGTGTCCCTGCAGATCGCCGGGGCGGCGGCGCGGATCGCGGGGCACAGCTCCACCCGGGCCCTCATCGCCGGGAAGGTCGTCACCAGCGCCTGTGCGGCGACCGGCGACCGGGCGGGCGTCCGGGACGCCGTCGCCAGAGCCTGGCAGACGATGGAACGGCTCGACGACACCGCCCACGGCTCGCCGGGTTTCTCGCTCGACACCTACTCCCCGGCGGATCTTGCCCTGGCCTGCGCCGAGGCCCTGACCACCGTCGGCGCGGCCGACGAGGCCATGCCTCACCTGGAACGCGCCGCGATGTTGATCACAGGTAGCGGCCAGACGGGCATGGTGGTCTCGGTGCGGATGGCGCAGGCCCGGGCCGCACTGGCCCGGGAGATCCCGGATCGCGACGAGGCAGCCCAGCACGCCACTCAAGCGGTGGCGCTGTCTGCCGGGCGGCCGGCCGAATGGGTGGCCCGGCTGGTCCGGGACGTGTCGGATCTGGCCGAGCGCCGCACCGGCCACGGTCTCGACGATCTCATGGACGCCACCTCGACCTGGTTGCATCAGGGGTCGGAGGAAAGCCAACAGGTGGCGCGCACGCAACCGGCGCGGTTCGGCGTTCCGGCGCCGGCCGGCGTCATGGTGCAGCGGGCTGGCGGACCACCGACTGTGCCTGCGCTCCGGCACGTACCGTGACCGGACCCACCCCGAGGGAGCCCACAACCGGAAGGTCGACCACACGCGTGCCCTCCACCTCCACCGTCGTCGCGTCGACGAGGGTGGAGGTGAGGATCGTGCGGCCACTCGGATCGGCCCGGCGCTGGTACTGATCGACGGTCGTGGCGATGTCGGCGAGGGGCAGGCGCTCGAAGGCGTCGGTGGCGGTGTAGATCGCGTTCTCGTCGATGCGCTGGGCAGCAGCCAGCGCGGCGCCGTCGGCGGCCGAGGCCACCGACCGGCGGGCGAGGTAGACGGCGGACACGTCGGTCACGACGACCACCAGCATCGCCGCGACCATGAGATACCCCAGCGTCAGCACGAGGATGGTCCCGCCGTCCGCAGGACCGGCTCCGGGCGAGCGGACGGCCGGGACCGCCCAGCCGGCGCCGGGTACCCGGACGGACCGCCCCGACCCGCCAATGCCGAACGCGCGCAGGAAACGGGGCACCTGGATTCCGCCACTGGTCACGGGCACGCGTTCTCCTCGCGGACGCTCCCGGCACAAAGCTAGACGGGCGAGGGTAGGAATCTACCATCCTGCCTGACGACCTCATTGCATCAGGTACGTCCCCTGGGACGAGGAACGTCCGCGCGGAGGCCCTCGATGAGGGCCGCGACCCCGTCGAGGATGCGTTCCAGCCCGAAATCGAAAGACCGGGCGGGCGGCCCATCGCCGCATCGGCCATGAGCATGAGCATGAGCAGTTCGTCCTTGACGGAGATGTAGCGGTAGAGCGACATCGTCGCCGCGCCTGGTTCCGCGGCAACCCGGCTCATGGACAGGCCGGAGATCCCCTCGGTGCGGGCGACCTCGATGCCGGCACCGCCCGGGTTGCCGGCCACGACGTACTCACCCAGCGTCGCGAGGTGCGGCGGCGCATCAGCCTGACCGGCCAGTACGCCGCGCTCGACAAGGCGCGGACCGGGGAGGAGAACCTGTGCCTGCTCGACGAGCTCGCCATCATCGCGGCCTCGCTCCTGCTGGCCGGTGTCCTGTTCAGCCGCCGCACGCAGTGACGTCCGGGCCGCAGGCAAAGCCTGATCCGGATCAGCCGTCGCGGCATGCCGCACGCGGTGGGACGTCGGAACCGGAAAATAACGCCATCACTTCCTGCATCAAGCCGAAAAACGCGCTGCCAGCCGAATGCGGGTCAACACCATCCTGCCGTACGGCGCGCGGACAAAGTACTCACCTCACCCCTGACGATCGCGTACACCTCTAGGATCCGAACCCGTGCACCGGGAGACTTCCGCACCACGGATCCGATATCCGGATCATCACCTCGTCACGGTCGCGGACGATCGCGCGCCCGTCGGCCAGGTTCGCCGGCAGGCTCCTTTTCCCACGCCCAGAAGGGGATCATCCGAGTGACCACGACCGTCAAGACCACGAACGTGTTCGATTTCGCGCCCAACGACAGAACACTGCTCGACGCGGAGATCGCCGCTCTTGAGAACCTCGAGAGCGGCGACTTCAGGAATCTCCCGCCGGCGACCGTGGCAAAGTTCGAGGAACTGCGGGGAGCGGGGGCCTTCAGCGCGACCAGGATCCCCGGAGCCGATGCCGGCGTCCAGCTCGACGCCGGCGTGCTGGTCCCCCTCAGGCCGGGGCCGAACCCGGTCGTCATCATGCCGGCTCCGCTGGCGCCGACGGGGTGGAAATCGTATCCGGGGATGCTGCTGAACTTCGCACTCAAGGGATATCTGGCGGTCGCGTACAGCGAGCGTGGGCTCGCCGACTCCACGGGGAAGATCGACGTCGCCGGTCCGCGAGACCGGGCGGACGGCTCGGCCGTGATCGACTGGGTACTGAACACCTATCCCGACCGCGCGGATCCGGATCGAATCGGGTTCGCGGGGTCGTCCTACGGCGCCGGCCAGAGCCTGATCATAGCGGCGCACGACGACCGGGTGAGGGCCGTGTGCGCGCAGAGCGCCTGGGCCGATCTGGGCTGGTCGCTGTACGAGAACGAGACACGACACCTGCTGGCGTTCGAGGAGCTCACCAAGCTGTTCGGCGAGGAGAACCTCTCCGCCGAAGTCAAGGAGATCTTCGACGACTTCCGGGCCAATCGGAATATCGAACGGTTGCTGGAGTTCAGCGCGGTCCGTTCACCGGTGACCTACCTGAACGAACTCAACGCCAGGAGGGTCCCCATCTTCCTCGGCACCTACTGGCACGAGACCATCTTCTCGGTGCCCGCGGTGGTGGAGTTCTTCAACGCACTGATTGGTCCCAAACGTCTCCTGGTACTGATCGGAGATCACGGCGGCGACGAGATCAAGGGGTTTCTCGGCGGTATCAGTCGTCCGACAGCGACGACCTTCCGCTGGCTGGACCGCTTCGTTGCCGACGAGGAGAACGGCGTGGAGAACGACGGCGACGTGCACACCGAGTACATGCACAACCTGTTCACGGTCAAGAAACTCGCCAACTGGGACTCGTACACGCTGCCGCTGCGGCGCTACTACCTGAAC